>JBFMFJ010000416.1:0-3294 GCA_040752235.1 Candidatus Zixiibacteriota bacterium
TGGAGCGAGTCTGCTGGCATCTGACCCCGGAAAGCTGATCGTACCTCGTAAAATAATTCAATTTTCGCCGGTTTCTTTTTGGGGACCGGCGTTTCTTATACAGAAATAGCTTGAAATTCCTGGGAAATCTGATATATTGAGAATTCTATTTTGTAACGGAGAGGTGCCGGAGTGGTCTAACGGGGCTGCCTGCTAAGCAGTTATACCGCAAGGTATCCAGGGTTCGAATCCCTGCCTCTCCGCTTTTAGAGCCAGTTCGAGCGAAGCGAGTTACTGGTTCTTAAACCCTGAGCGAATGCGAAGGGCATTTTTTTTGGCCTTAGGCGGGCAAAAGCCCGTTTTGGCCTTCGGTCTGCTGTGACAGTCATTTTCCCAATGTAATCAGAATGATGGTCGGGTTCCGAAAGAAGGAGCGTTAGCGAATGAACGAGAAACCCGACATCAACATCCAAAGCTATTTTTATTATAATTATGAAATGTAATTTTGTCAGATTCCTCATTTCTCTTTCGACTCATTCGGAACCCGACCCACTAAGACTTTAAATAAATGCCGAGACCATTATCATCCCGGCATTTACTTTGTTTGATAATATACTATTTGGCTAAAATCATATTTCTGATTTTTTGACCCAGCTCGAAGCACTTTCGTAAATCATTTTCCTCAGGTACATATTGCACGCTGATGCCTTCATCCGCCAGTTCGATTTTCATTTCTTCAAGCTGCTCGTTCAGCATCTTCGTAATTGTGTTTTTCCAGCCATAGGAACCGAATGATGCCCCGATTTTGTTGGTCGGGCGCAGTCCCTTCATGTATGTGATCATGTCGGCCATTTTGGGAAGAATCCCGCTGTTGAGAATCGATGAGCCGAGTATTACCGCCCTGGCATCAAGCAGCTCGGTCATTATATCACTGCGGTGGTTGGTGCGCAGGTCGAACAATCTGGCGGAGACGCCCTCTCCTGACAGGCCATGCATGATAGCACGGGCCATTTTAGCGGTGCTTTCCCACATCGTGTCATAGATAACGATCGCCTTGGGTTTTGTCTCCCAGTTTGACCAGGCCTTGTATGCTTTCATGATTTCGGTGAGGTTATTTCTCCAGATCAAACCATGATCCGGGGCGACCATGTCATATTGAAGCCCTTTGACTTCGAGTTTTTCCAGGAATTTTTTCACGGCCGGCGAAGTCGGAAGGAAAATATTAGCATAATATTTGGCCGCCTGCCAGTGCAACTCACCCTGATCGACCTCATCGGCGAAGCGTTCCGAGGTGGCCCAGTGCTGGCCAAATATATCATTGGAGATCAAAACCCTATATTCTCTGAGCAGAGAGATCATACTCTCCGGCCAGTGTATCATTGCCGAACCATAAAATTGTACTGTCTTATCGCCCAGACTAAGTTCATCACCCTCTTTGATAAGCTCAAAGGGCCTGTTGTTACCGTGAAAATGGCGGTTCAATGCATCCTGGCCCGCTTTGGTGACGATTATTTTGTCGGGGTGGAAGGATTCCATAACGGCAGGCAGGGCGCCGGAGTGATCCATCTCGGCATGATTGCTGATGATATAGTCAAGCTTTCTTTCACCCAGTACTGATTTTATATCCCTGATGAATTCATCGGCGAATTCCGCCTTGACAGTATCAAAAAGCGCCTTCTTTTCGCCCATAACCAAATAGGCATTGTAGGTGGAACCTTTCTCAGTCGAATAACCATGGAAATCACGCAGGTTCCAGTCAATAGCGCCGAGCCAGAAAATATCTTTCTTTATTTCAATCGGTTTCATTATTACTCCATAAAGCTATAATAATTCATTACATAGAATGACAATTTTACCTTTTAGTATTATTAAAACATGCCAGCCGGGAAACAGTTCCAGGCTTATGAATTATTAATAATTATGTGTCCCTGCAACAATCTCTTTCCCGAAATTCTCTTTAACCAGTGTGGCGAGCTGATCGAAATCAAGCGGGCATTTGCCGGTCTTCTTCGCCTTGACAACACAAGTTCCCAGATGGATCGTATCGAAATTTCTATCCAGCAATCCGGCCATTTCTTTCATAAGAGTGAGCTTGGGCATTATCAAGCCGGGGCAATCGCCGCAGTTTCCCAGAGCGACCAGTTCAATATTATCCTTATATCGGGAGAATTCACCGTTTTTTACGCTTATGGCCTTAAGACACTTTTCGCAGGCGACGCAAAGCTGGTCCTGAATTCTCTTGCAGCCGATGATAGCGATTTTAGCCATGTAAGATGCCTCCCATTATTGCCTTAAGATTTTATTTCAATTCAGTTGCCATATTAACGCATTATTCCGTGATAATCAAGTGCTTTTGACTGCCAAACCGCTCGTTGTCATAGGAGAAATTTAATTCCGGCGAGAGAAAATATATATCTTG
The DNA here is from genome assembly GCA_040752235.1 of Candidatus Zixiibacteriota bacterium. Taxonomy (GTDB): domain Bacteria; phylum Zixibacteria; class MSB-5A5; order GN15; family PGXB01; genus PGXB01. Next base: position 2,399 of record JBFMFJ010000416.1, read on the forward strand.
ACAAGTGAATTGCCCTGAACTAACTTTCTTTGGCAGCACTAAAACATAACGGCCTGCACCGGAAGCCCCGTCATGCCCCATTATGACGCCCTCCGATTGCAGCCGGGTTAAACGATTTGCAGAGACCTGGCATGAAACCGTCACGTTATAATCTTTTTGTTAATTCCGAAAATGGCTCCATACTACTCTTCAACAGCGCCACCGCCGCTCTGGCGGAGATTGAATCCGACAAAATAAAACTGGTAGAGCAACTGCTTTACGGAACTATTCCGCCTCAAACCGAAGAGCAAAAACAGATATACAATTATTTGATAGAAGGCGGCTTTCTGGTGGAGGATGATCCTGACGAAATCGCCGCCCTGAAGGAAGAATGCGCCCGGATGCGTTATGATAAATCAACATTTTTGCTAACCATTGCACCTACCCTGGCCTGCAACTTCCGCTGCGATTATTGCTTCGAGAGTCATCGCGGCGGACGCATGACCGAAGACACCGAAAAAGCCCTGCTTCGTTTTTTCGACAGCAGAGTGCGGGAAGCCGAGAAATTTTATATCACCTGGTTCGGCGGCGAACCGACTCTGTGTATTGACTCCATCGAGCGGCTCCAGGCAGGTTTCGGCGAGATGGCTCACAAGTACAATACTCAAATACAGCCATCGGCGATTATTACCAATGGTTATTTGCTGAATAGAACCAATGCCCTTCGTCTGAAAGACGCCGGTGTTCCTGCGGCCCAGGTTACTCTGGATGGCCCTCCCCGAATTCATGATGCGCGGAGAAAACTTCCCGGGGGCGAAGGGACTTTCGACCGGATAGTGGAAAACCTGGGCGAGGCCTCGGATATCATGGGAATAACGGTTCGCATCAATGTTGATCGAAACAATCGTGGCCTGGCC
>JBFMFJ010000417.1:0-3283 GCA_040752235.1 Candidatus Zixiibacteriota bacterium
ACCGGAGCCGCAACCAAGATCGAAAAATGAATCACCCGGATCGAGATATTCCATAATGTCCAGAAGACATAAGCGGGTCGATTCATGATTCCCGGTGCCGAAAGCCATCCGGGGCTCGATTATTAAGTCGATATCATGTCTTTTCGAGGCTTCCATCCACGGCGGATGAATATACAGTCGGCCGATTTCGACCGGCTTAATGGAATCGCGATAAACCTGGATCCATTCCAGATTGGCGATTTTTCTGGTTTTAATATCTGAATCGCTGAATTTCTCATCGCCGCATCTGTTGCGGATATAATCAACCAGCAGTTTTTCAAAACCGGAATGCTCCCCTTCGGCAATATAGAAAGTAATGCCGACCTGGCCGGTGTCCTCCTTATCATCAAGAATCAGACCGCCGGCAAATCGCTCCACAATAAAATTACAGACCGCCTCATGAATCTGAGCATCAACGATCAAACCGGCCTCTATATAATTCTCTGCTTTTTCAGGGCCGGTCTTCATATCAGATTCCCAGCGATTTCCTTAATTTTTCAAAGAAAGATTTGTTGGATTTTGGCGGCACAAACGATGTCGAGTTGTGCAGTTTTTCAAGCAGTTCCCTGTCATCCGAAGATAATTTATCAGGCGTCCAGACCGCCACCTGGACCAGTTCATCACCATTTCCATGTGAATTCAGGTGCGGAATCCCCTTCCCCCGCAGGCGAAATACTTTCCCTGATTGCGTTCCCGGAGGAATTTTCAGGCTGTGATCACCGTCAAGTGTCGGGACGGTCAGGTCACCGCCGAGTGCGGCCATTGTAAATGAAATAGGCATCTGGCAGATTATATTATCGCCCTGACGCGTGAATATGTCATGCTCTTCCTCATAGAAGACCACCACCAGGTCGCCCGTCTCACCACGGTTCCGGGCGGCATTTCCCTGGTTTTCCAGCGTCATATAATTGCCTTCGGAGACTCCCGGCGGGACTTTGAGCGTAACTGTGGATTCGCTTTTGACACGTCCCTCACCCTCACAGGCCTTGCAGGGATTCGCAATTATCTCACCGGCACCCCGACAGCGTGGGCAGGTTCTCACCTGCTGAATGGTGCCCAGGAAGGTCTTGCTAATTGTCCTTATCTGGCCGGCTCCTCGACAGTCGGGACATGTGTTTTTCGATGCTCCGGGCGCCAGACCCGAGCCGCCGCATTCACGGCACTCTTCATAACGACGAACTTTCAGCTTCTTCTGGACACCGGTGGCCATTTCTTCGAGTGTCAGGCTTATTTTTGCCTTGAGGTCCTCGCCGCGGTTGCGCGCCTGGCGACGACCGCCCCCGAAGAAATCCTCGAAACCGCCGCCAAAGCCGCCGAAATCGCGCATAAAAGCCCTGAGGGCGTCACCCAGATCGAACCCGCCAAAGTCGAAGCCTCCGCCCCCGAAACCGCCGCCGGACAGACCAGCATGGCCAAATTGATCATACATCTGGCGCTTCTGGGAGTCTTTCAGAACTTCATAAGCCTCGGTAGCTTCCTTGAATTTATCTTCAGCAGACTTATCGCCCGGATTTCGGTCCGGATGATATTTGAGAGCCAGTTTTCTGTATGCAGATTTTATATCGGCTTCCGAGGCGCCTCTGGGAACGCCGAGAATCTCGTAATAATCGCGTTTATCCATTAAAGTAATACTTTATATTATATGCATAGTATTTTATGATCTATACAATTACTTGTCCTTGTCATCATCAACGACTTCGAAGTCGGCATCGACGGCACCGTCGTCCCTGGGTGTCTCCGATGTTTTCGGCTCGGCTTGTTCTCGGCTAAAGTCAGGCTGGGGACCGGGGCCGCCCTGCCCCTGCTGTTGCCCGGCCGAGGCCTTATACATTTCTTCAGCAAGTTTATGAGACGCCTTCATTAATTCTTCCTTGGCTTCATTGATTGGTTCCGCCGTAGTAGAAGTCAAGACAGCCCGCAGCTTTTCCAGTTTCTCATTGATATTCTTCTTCTCATCATCGGATACCTTGTCACCATATTCTTTCAAAGTCTTTTCGGTGGAATAAATCAATTGATCGGCCTCATTGCGCGCTTTAATAAGCTCATCTTTTTTGCGGTCGTCCTCGGCATGAGCCTCGGCATCCTTGACCATCTTCTTGATTTCCTCATCCGACAATCCTGATGAGGATTGAATCTTTATGGATTGCTCTTTGGCAGTAGCCAGATCCTTGGCGGAAACATGCGTAATGCCGTTGGCATCAATATCAAATGAAACTTCGATTTGTGGTATACCTCTCGGCGCCGGCGGAATGCCGACCAGATCGAAACGTCCCAGGGTCCGGTTGTCGATAGCCATTTTTCTCTCGCCCTGGAGAACATGGATACTGACCGCCGGCTGGCTATCGCTGGCCGTGGAGAAAATCTGGCTCTTTTTGGTCGGAATCGTGGTGTTGCGCTCGATCAGCGTTGTCATTACACCGCCAAGCGTTTCTATTCCGAGAGAAAGCGGGGTAACATCCAGAAGGACGACATCCTTCATGTCACCCGAGAGCACCCCGGCCTGGATGGCCGCCCCGATCGCGACCACCTCGTCAGGATTGACCCCCTTATTCGGCTCCTTGCCGAACAGGTCGCGGACAATCTGATGGACTTTCGGCATACGGGTCTGCCCGCCGACCAGAATGACCTGATCGATGTCTGAAGACGACAGCCTGGCATCTTCAAGGGCCTGGCGGCATGGGCCGATAGTCCTTTGCAGCAGGTCATCAGTCAACTGCTCCAGTTTGGCCCGGGTCAGAGTCAGGTCAAGATGTTTGGGGCCGTTTTGATCGGCTGTAATAAAAGGCAGATTAACATTGGTTTGCATTGTCGATGAAAGCTCAATTTTAGCCTTTTCCGCGGCCTCCTTTAGTCTCTGCAGGGCCATCCGGTCCTGGCGCAGGTCAATGCCCTGGGATTTTCGGAACTCATCGGCCATCCAGTCGATGATGCGCTGGTCGAAATCATCACCTCCCAGGTGCGTATCACCGTTGGTCGAGCGGACTTCAAAGACCCCTTCACCCAACTCAAGGATGGATATATCAAAAGTCCCGCCGCCAAGATCATAGACGGCGATCTTTTCATTGACATTTCTCTGCAGACCATAGGCAAGCGATGCGGCGGTCGGCTCATTAATAATGCGGAGCACTTCCAGACCGGCAATGCGCCCGGCATCCTTGGTGGCCTGACGCTGGGAATCGTTAAAATAGGCCGGCACCGTAATGACCGCCTGTGTCACTTCCGATCCGAGATAATCCTCGGCGCT
>JBFMFJ010000418.1:0-3279 GCA_040752235.1 Candidatus Zixiibacteriota bacterium
GGGATTGCTTTCAAGAGGCGGCAGATTCTTGGCGGGTACGCCGTGGTCAAAGGCCGTAACGGCGATATAGTACGGCACCGAAGATATAAGATTCTTGAGAGTGTAACTGTACTCAAAGTATTTAAGCTGACCGTTCGCGGTCACTTCATCCGGGTAAAACATGCGAGCCGTGTCAAGATTGAGGGTGGAAGGATAGGGCTGATCAGGATAAACTTTGTGAATACTCGTCGTATCCCGATAATCGGATTGGTTCCAGTCATGGCGGGTGAAGAAATAGAGCTCATAGGTTCCCTTGCTTTTATTATAATACGCGAACAGGTGTTCCTTATCATAGTACAGCGTCGGATCGAAATCGTTCCCGTAATACCAATGAAGACTGCGCATGCTGAAGGGGAGTTGTTTAATCGTCCAGCCTTTTAATGAAGCATCATATTCGTATCGATCATAATTTTCTATATCATAAGAGGTAACCAGAGTAAAATCATTATCCAGACCCGAACGGGAAATATAGACCCGATAACCCTCGAAATCCACGCTCTGCGTAAATTGATCGGGTGTCGTCTCCGATAAAAATCCGTTCCAGTGGATTTCTATTTCGCCCTGGTTGAACATGTTAATGCGGGGAAAGGTTTTGACTTCCGGCCGTACCGGCGGCGCGGCGCCGTTCATGTCCGGCACGCCGTCACCCTCATAGTAGAGCGTATCGCTCCAGGTGCATTGCATGACAGTATCAAAAAGGGTATCAGTCGGACCGGTCAGGATTGTATCGATCCTGGCGATTTTGGGATTCATGCAAAAAACAGTATATTTGCCCTTGAAGCCGTCGCCATCCGTATCGACTCCCGGATTGTCATAAACCCAGGTCGACCAGAGCGTGTTTATCTGAAGATCAGTGAAGTCCCTGAATTTTCGGGGTACAGTGCCGAGTTTATCATCGGCATAAAATTCCTGGCCGCCCACAAAGGCCACCGTGAGGGGAAGGATATCGCCGGGGCCGAGATCAAAGGGCCCGAAAGAAAGCAGGTATTTTATTTCCCCGCCGTAGTACACGCCTGACATATTACCCTCGGGCGGCGGCAGCCACCCTTCGGCCGTGTGATCGATGTATGATTCGGTTTGATTATAGTCGAATTCATCGACAGCCATCATATAATATTTATCCTCGTCGCTCATCGGCGTTCCCAAACGTCCGTCATAAAAACGTCTCACCTTGCCGTCATGATATTTTCTCGGCCCCCAGTCCTGAGCCGGGTCCCAACTGGAAACCCACCAGTTAAAATTAAAATCAATCTGATCGGTTGGGGCTTTTAAAACCTTGGTGGCGATGGCCGAGGTAGGCGAAAATAACCCGGCATAAGCGCCGGTATACGGATCGGGATCGCCGTCATTATCGGCGGCCCAGACGATGTTGAGAGTGTCATTATGCCCGGCAATGTATCGTGATCGCAAAATATCCTTAAAACCGCAGATATCGTCATACGGGTAATAACCGTTTGAGGGCCGGCCGATGTCATTATCGACATATAATCCAATATAAACATCTTTTAAATCGCGCAATGAAATGTTGCCGATTTTATAATCGACAATGATAAAATCCTCCGCATAATCATAACCCCAGGCGTAGCTGCTCTGAGTAACTTCCAGTCTTAGCGGAAGATGCAGGCGACCGGTATAAGGATCATAGGGGACGTAGTCAATGTCAACCAGCGTGTCGTTGTAGACTGCGATAAAATCCTGCTGAGAAACCGAGCTGTCATAAGCGGGAGAATTGCGGTCGATATTGGAGCGGCGTTTAATGTCACCTTCGGGATAAGGAAGAGGCCAGAATTCATGCACATCCCAGGCTCCCGCTCCTCCCGCGCAACTTACAAGAGTATCATTTCCGACTATGGCTCCCACCCAGAGGGCGGTCTCGAACAAATAAACAAGCTCCATGCCCTTGGGGTAGGCCATCGAGGGGGCATCCAGCCCGGTCACCGGATCGGTCAGGCCTATCCAGTCCGAAGTCCCCAGCAATCCCAGATTCGTGACGGTCATGGCAATTTTACCGATATTATGGACCGCGAAAGTGGCGTAGGGCGGATCTCCAATATTATAAAACGGGGTTTGAACATCGGATTCGTAAAGACTCCGGCCGAACGCCGTTGAAACCAGTATACAGACAAGGGCTGTAAAAAGAAATGATGTCTTCTTCATATCTCTTCCATTATTCCTAACTACATAATAATGACAATTTTGCCCATCTGGCTGCCCCATTCGGATTCCACCGAATAATAATAAATGCCCGAGACAACCATCTGAGTATTACGTGTAATAAGATCCCACCGTTCATGGGAACTCTGCGGGTATTCGGCGGGGACGTCATGATAAATTTCTCTTATCAGGTCGCCGTCGATACTGAATATTCTAATCGTGCAGGTCGGCGGTAAATTCATGAAATGTATGGACCTGGTCCGGTCATCCGGCAGGCCGTCCTGCTTGACCAGCCGGCCTTTATTGTCAATGTAGTCCCGGCCCTCAAATCCATATTCCTTATATCCGCCATCGATTCGATACGGATTCGGGTAAACGATAACATTCAACTTATCCGCGATAACTTTATCGGCAAGATACTGAGGGTAGGTGGCGACAAAATTGCGCTGGGGTGGGACTTCCATGGACCTGAGTCCGCTTGAAGGCGATCCATAATCGAAGGCGGTCACGGCAATATAATAAAGCTGTGACGGGAGAAGGTTTCTTATGATGTATTCGTATTCGTAATATTTGAAAAATAATCCGTCATCGGTCAGGTCTTCCGGATAGTATACTCTTGCGGTATCGATATTAAGAGTATGAGGTGGCAACGCGTCGGGATACAGCTTGTGAATAAGGTTTGAATCGGACAGGTCGGATTGATTATAGTCCTGAGTCCCGAAATAATAGGCGGTATCATTAAAAACAAAAGGGTTATCGATATTGTAACGTATGGGATCAAAATTTTCGCCGTACAATGTTTTCAGTGAATCTATGGTAAAAGGTGTGGCGGTCAATTCCCAGACAGCCCGATCCCGATTCCATTGAAAACGATTAAAGTCCTCCAAATCATAGGATGTAAGCAGGGTAAATTCATCGGCATGGGGCGAATAGGCCATGTATACACGGTAGCCCTCAAAATCAAACTCGTTGCTGAAAATGTCCTTTTCGGTTTCGGAGTAATAACCGTTCCATCGTACGGCGAGTTCACCCTGATTGAACTCATTCACATAAGAATAAATCTTGCTCCGAACCGTGTCGCCATTT
>JBFMFJ010000419.1:0-3270 GCA_040752235.1 Candidatus Zixiibacteriota bacterium
CATAAGATCATAGGGGGCGACATTATCATTTATCTTCGAGCAGTCGATCTCCATCCGCATCCGTTTCGGATCATATTCGATTTTGGCGCCGATAAAATCAAGCACCTTGCGGATGGTGAATATATCTTTTAAGGGAGGAATATTATCAAGGACGGATACACCCCTTTTAAGAAGAATGGTCGCTGCGATAATGGGCAGGGCGGCGTTTTTCGAGCCCTCGACTTTGATACTTCCATTCAGCTTTTTACCGCCGTTTATAACGAATTTATCCATTCCCAATCCTTATAATGAGTATTGTTACATTTAGTTCAATCATTTATACCATTATTAAGGATATCTATTTATGTTTTCCGCCGCAATAAAAATGTCCTCCAGCAATGGAGGGACCCGGACGGCATGCTCGAAACCGCCCGGGCCGTAAAGGAAGAAAGGCATAGGTTCAAAAGATGCTTTAATTTGTGGGCGGTGCCTCCGCCAAGACTGTCTTGACCCAGATTTCCTGTTTTTCCATAGAAGGCATTTCTCTGCCGCCCCCGGGAGGCCCGCCACCGGGGCCACCGCCCATTCCTCCGCCCCCGCCGGGAAAGCCGCCTCCGCCTCCGGGGAAACCACCATCAGGAGGTTCGACACCGCCCGGTCTGCCGCCGCCTTCGGGGCGAGACATTCCCTCAGGCATTCCGCCCCATTCCGAGCCTATTCCGACAATCTGTCCCGGTGCCGCCGAAAAATTATATAACTCATTACCGGAAACCCGGATAGGGATACGAAATTCATAAGTATAAATGCCATTGGTAACTGCTGAGGAAACAGCCGGGCCATCGGAACCGCTGGTGTCAATTATATATTCCTGATCCCGGGTTTTGCTTATGATGGCAAAGGGAGCCCCATTTTCCATAGGATTTTGCCGGGATTTGTCCATCATGTCATCAGGCATGTCGCGCATTCTGTCATCAGTCTTGTCTTGTCGCTCAGGCATTTTGGGGCCGCCGCGATAGCGCAATCCCCAGTTTTTATTTTTCTTGCCTTTTCCATCAAACCATAAGGTGATGCCGCTCATCTGGATCATCCTCGCCCATTGAGCATTTTTAAATGAGAAAAAAACATATAGATTATCATTATCATTGCTCAGTCCCAGAACCACATCCTCATCCTCGAAGTATGTGAAAGGCATATCCTTCCAGTCATTCCGCTGGCCGTCGATAACCGTCGGGTTTGCCATCCAAGCGCACTCCACTTCCTGGCCTTTGCAGCCGGGTAGAATCCAGGGTACTATGATCAGGAGTCCGATTAATATGATTGTTTTGCCGAGCAAAGCACCACTATTGCCCATCTTAGCTTCCTTTCGAAATTCAACCCATTTTTCGTGTATAAGACAAGCCGTTTGCGCTAATAGTCGAATGTGAAAACAATTTATTTTGCTCCAAAGCCGGTGCGAAACAATTTGTTACAGACCGCCTTTTCTTATCCTGGTCTGCCAGTTGATTTCCTGGTTGGATGATTCTTGTCTTCTTAAATGCGATTATATCATCGCTTTATAGTATAATTACTTCCATAGATTTGAAATAGCTTGACAGAGCCATTTAACGCGGCTATATTTTTTAAACCCTCGCGAAAGAGCATCACAAACCTTACTCGAGGGCCTGCAACATTAAGACAACTTGATCGACCGACAATGGACTGTCTCGGGAGGTTGCGCTGATGGCTTCATCAATCACCAAAGATATATGGACTTATATTTTCATTGCTGTAATCATTGTAATGGGGATAGAAATATTTTATTTGTACAGTCAAAATCAGGAACTGAGAGCAATAATCGAAAATCCGAAGGAACATCTGGGAATGCTGGAGGAAAAAGAGACGGTTCCGCCGTTTTCCTCAGTCGATATATTCAATGATACTTTTAACATCACGTACGGCCCCGACCAGCCTTATACCATGCTTTTCTGGCTGTCTCCTGATTGTTCGGTATGCAAAGATAATCTTATTTTCTGGAACAGGCTGTTCGATGAGCACCAAAATGAGCATATCAGGTATGTCGGAATGTGTTCGGGGTCGAAACAGGAAACGATCGAATACGCTTCAGAATTCGGGATTCATTTTCCGATATTGTGTCCCGAGGATCCTCAGATTCTTGACAGTTATAAGGGGAATATTCTTCCCCAGACAATTTTGATATCGCCCCAGGGCAGTATTTTGAAAGTCTGGCCGGGAGCTCTGGCGCGAGGCAAGGAAGAACAAATCCTGGCCATACTGCAACAACTTCAATCATAAGAACAATGAGGAGGTGAAATCTGGTGATGAAGAAGATGAAAGCGCTGGTTCTGCTGTTTGCGTTTCTGGCAATCTTCATTGGCGGCTTCACAACCATGACAGCCCCGCAGGCTAATGCCATAAAGTGCTGCTGGGTCATGGTGTGCACCATTAACCCACCGATCATTTGCTGGGAAGAATGTCGTCCCTGTCCGCGACTTTAACACTGTAATAATGCCTATTACGGCATAGATACAGGGTTTCAGGCAGAAATTGTATAATGTTATTGCGCCGGGCAATGTTGCCCGGCGTAATTTTTTTACTCATGGATGAATGGTCGCAACCGGCCGGCTATGGATTTTCGATGACATATCTGGAATAGATAAATTGCCCGTAATCGCCGGTGAAAAGGACTCGGCCGTCCTTCAGAAAAATGGACTTGGGGTATTTCGATTCGCCGACGGCAATCGGGAAACCCATGCCGTTCTTCCGAACGTAAAAGTAGTGCCGATTCCAGTCGGCAATCTCGAAAGACACATAATCGAACCCGCTCATTATGGCCGGCCAGCGCGGGCGTCCAATCCCGCTGAGGGCGACCAGCGTCTCAGGCTTTATTCCATAGATATTGTTTCTAATTATATAAAAATCAGGTGCCTTTCCGGAGACATAAAGAAAAGTATCCTCGGCCACCGTCACCGGATCCCACCCCTTGGGGATCAGCGGGGAGATATCCCCCGAATCGGTCACGACGAAGATAGAGTCATTTCTGCATGCCGCCAGAATGGTATCTCGTATATAGGCTATCGATGCAAAACTGTCGGGCAGAGAAGACTCATAATGCGACAGGTCGTACATGCTTCGGTAGTTGATGCGCCCGGAATCGAGATAGGCCAGAGTCATGTTGTCGAAGTTTATCGCAGGTGAATGGTAGCCTGTACCATGGACAAGTTTTTGTCTTTCCAGGGATGCTACATTCACTCTGAAAATGCCGCTGTAATAGAGATCCGATGTGTCGGTCGA
>JBFMFJ010000420.1:0-3269 GCA_040752235.1 Candidatus Zixiibacteriota bacterium
CATGGCATCGCTGACAATATCCGATTGACAGAATTTTTCCGATGCGCTGTTAAATATCTTCGCGACGGAAATAGACTTCTTCATTTCTGAAGACCCATAACCGATGAATTTTTCCAACTGTGACTTTGTCCGATGACTCGCCAGGATATAGTCGAGGCATGGGATATCCATATCCCGGGTCGTGCCAATACTCCTGATGATAATAAGATTGTCGTAGCTCGCGACGAGGCCGGCGGCATCGGCTCTGAAATACTCATAGAATGATTCATTGAGTACCAGGAATACATCCCTGGAGTTATTCAAAATCATTTCTATCTCAAAACGGCTGTAAACCGTTCCCGTTATGGAATTCGGCTGTTCCAGGTAAATAAGTTTTGTTTTTTTCGAAATGAGTCCAAGAATACCGTCAGCGTCGGCGGTGAAAGGCGTCCGGCCGGGATACGATAAGACCTTCAGCCCGAATTCTTCCAGTCTCGATTCCATATCATTATCTGCCGGCCCGCAGACAATTGCATTATCGCCGGGGCGGCAAAACGCCCGGACAATCGAGCTGATGGCACGATTGAAACCGGAACAAATCTGAAGATAATCTTCGGAAATGCCGGTATGATGAGACAAGCGCTCCCTAAGATCATGCCGCCATGTTTCTGAAGATGATTGGAATCGGTCGCCTGCCATGAAACGATGAATATGTTCGGCGACCCGGCTATCGGATCGAATTCGATTGGTGAATACGCCTGTTTCCCTGTTATCCCTCTTTGTGCCGCTTAAACCTTCCATGGCTTCGGCTCCTTTTTATGATTCTTCCGGTCGGCTCATTTCGGTCCCGATGTTATCTTTTCTTTTTTGACCGGCTGCAGTATTTCCACCGACTTTCGGTAAATACTCTTTATCGATTTCCTGACATAGCGGGGGATCAAATCCCGCGTTTTTAATTTCAATGATTTTCTGCGTCCCTTGATTACCGCTGTTCTGGCTTCCGTCTCCCCTATCTCGGTGTATGCTTCATAGCGAAGCAGCCGCGGTGAGTACAGAAGAGCCTCTTTGATGTCATCGAGTGAATTGGATTTGACATCTTCCAGATCGACATAGGCTTTCCCGATCTCATGTTCGAAATGCGCATCACTTCCCGAAGTCCGGGCGAGATCCGGATAGAAACTGAGAAAGCGATCGGTATTGACCAGTTTCTCCGGACGGCAGCGATAATTGAACGCCTCGATCAGGTCAGTCTTCGACAAAATGTGGGCCGCCTGTTCGCCGCTTATATTGCCCTGCTCTTCCTTGATGTCCATCAAGCCGCTTCCCGGACGGTACGGGTGCGGAATCATGACCAGTCCCCCCTGCTGATGTATTTCATCCATGACGTCATCAATATCCCGGGAGACTATTTCATCGGTCAAAAACAGCCCGATAAGGTGCATGCCGCCTTCGGTGGTGATTTCCATGCCGGGAACAATCGTCAACTTACTTGAAATCTTTCTGGCCAAACCGACCGCCGACATGGTATCGTGATCGGTAACGGCGATGGCATCAAGACCGGCCTCTTCGGCGCTCTTTATCAGGGTTTCGACATCAATCCGTCCATCAAAGGAGTGATCGGTGTGAAGATGTAAATCGAGTTTCATCTCTTCCTCTAATTCTCAACCTTCCTGACAAATGATTATTGCAAGGCCGGTGCCGGGGAGGAAAAGATTTGCACACATTTACTAATGTGTTGTCTATTAGCATATTAGGTTAAGACGAGACTACTATTTTTTTAATTCAAGTGATGTTTGGACTTGGCTGTCAGAAAATATTTCCATCTTTGGGTGAAGGATATTCCAGGCAAAAAAAATTGCCGCCCGGCGAGAAAGGTCAAAGACCGGGCGGCACCTTGGAAGGTGAGAATGGGTTAATTCATTAACTCACAGTCGGGAAATAACAAATGCTGAGGTTACAATCCCTCCGATAACTGATATCGTGGTTGACGCCGTTTTCAGCCAGTCGCGGTCTTTTTTGATTTACGTCGGAACAACGATAACGTCGCCAAGTTCGACTTTTTTCTTCAGCGTTCCGCCCTTGGCAAAAACCTGACCGTCGGCCTTGATCAATTGTGTTCCTTTCTTATAGGCCTGATTGGTGAAATTGCCGGCTCGCTCCACATAATATTTGACATTTTTTCCGGGCATATATTTGATGGTGCCGTTGGAGCCTACCGCACCCATAACCGAGATCCCGGTCGGCATCTCCGGAACATAGATATAATCATTTCTTTGTAATTTCGTGTTGCTTTCGGCGCCCTCGGTGGCCATCAGTCTGTCCATGTCGATAATGATTCGATTGACACCGTTGGGATTAAAATCGACCAGATTGACTTTCCTGATATTGCCGAGAGAGTCCTCTTTCAGCGGTTGAGAATTGGCGATTATCTCGGGGACATTCTGTCTCTCCAGATTTTCCGAAATGGTCTGCCGTCTGAATATCGTTCCTTTAGGGAAGGCGTTGTCGGTAAACCCGCCCGCCCTGAGAATAAGATCATACATGGTCTCGTTTTTCGAGCGCAGGGCATATTGTCCAGGGAACTGCACTTCGCCTTCGATGGTAACAATACGATGCATGAACCAGTCGGGCAATTTGCGCACAAAAACCCGGTCGTCCTCGGCCAGTGAGAATGATTGGCCGGCCGGATCGGAAAGATCAATATTCAGAAGGGACACTCTTCCCAGGCTGTCGGTCCGGGCCAGTTCGATGCCGAGCTGATAGGCGTTTTTATTGAAATCGCCGGCCAGGAAAATCAGATCGGATAATGTCATGTTGTCATACAACTGAAACTTACCCGGTCTTTTCACTTCCCCATCAATATAGACATACTCCCGGCGTTTGACTTCATCGATGCTATAGACATGCAATGAGTCCAGATCCTGCAGGGAAAAATCATATTGACCGGATAGGACATCATTCAGATTCACCGGAATAATATCGATCCTGCGATCGGGATAGCGCCGGAACAGGTTGGCCCGGTCCAGATAAACATCCTGAGGCAGGAGTTCACCCTCATCTAACAGGGTGCGCAGCGTGGTCGAGTCGGAGCGCTCGAATTGCCCCGGATGCTTGACCATCCCGTTTATCGAAACGACATTGCGTTTCATATCGTACACGGAAAAGACGGTCAGGATGTCGCCGTCGGTCAGTTCCATGTTGTCGACTTCGGTGCGACTTTTACTCAGGTTCAGGTCGATTACCTGCCGTTCATCTTCCGGCGAGATCCGGTCCAGCATGATACGATCGAG
>JBFMFJ010000421.1:0-3268 GCA_040752235.1 Candidatus Zixiibacteriota bacterium
ATAAATAATATGAATTTTATCTTAATTGTCAACAATGAAATTCAACCGGTTCAGTGTTGACCGGGCGCTTTTTAAATCTTAATATATAACAACACAAACCTGATATATGAATGCAGCTATTCACCCATAAATATAACGGAGCATGAATGAAGAGGAAAAAAACCAAAATGAAAAAGCGGCTGCTTGAAGCCGCCGATATATGCCACCTGAATGTTATCACCTCGGTGGCGATGTCACCCGATGAGACCAAAATAGCCTACACCGTGGAGACGGTATCGGATGACCGCAAGAAGTACTTTTCGAGACTTTTTGTGGCCGACGTCGCAACCGGTGAAAACCGGCAGTACACTTTCGGCGAAAACACCGACCACTCCCCCGTCTGGTCGCCGGACGGGAGTCAGATTGCCTTTATTTCCAGTCGAAATAAAAGATCGGGGATATATGTCATACCATACGCGGGCGGCGCCGAGAGAAAAATTATAGAAGAGGATGGTTCTTTCTCCGGTTTAAATTGGACCCCCGACGGCAAGGAACTTGTCTATGGTTTTCGTTTCAATGATTCTCATGATATCACGGATGAAAAGGAAAAAAAGGAACCCCCTTTATATCGGCATATAACCCGCCTTTTCTATCGCCTCGACGGCCTTGGTTTCATGCCCAAAGACAGAAATCATATCTGGAAGGTCGATATCGAATCCGGCAAAGCCAGGCAGTTGACCAGGGGAAATTATGACGAGGTCTCGCCGACCGTTTCACCCGATGGGAAATGGATCGCTTTTATCTCCAACCGTTCTGCGAATCCTGATTTATATAACATGCTCGATGATCTCTTCATTATTCCGATTAATGGCGGCAAAGGAAAGAAAATCCCGACACCGCCGGGGCCGATGACCGCTCCTCTGTTTTCACCGGATGGCAAAAAGATCGCTTATATCGGGCATGACAATCCGGATGATGCCTGGGGGGTGACCAATTTGCATGTCTGGTCCGTCGGCATAAACGGCCGTCCGGCGGCGAAGGATCTGGTGCCCAAATTCGACCGGCATACTTATGATTCAACCATAGGTGATATCGGCGAAGGACTCCATGCCGGCTTGTTGTTCTGGTCACCCGACGGCAAAAAGATATACTTTTCAGCATCTGATCTTGGTTCGACCCATATCTTTTATGTCTCGCATCGCGGCGGCCTGCCCACCAGGGTAACCCATAATAACTGGCACGTTCGCGGATTCAGCATGAATGGAAAGGGAAAAACCGTCGCCGCGGTGATCTCCAATTTATCCACACCGACCGCCCTGAAGACAATGCCTTCGATTTTTCAGGGGGATAAAAAGGCAAAGACTCTGGTTTCGCCCAATAAGGAGTTGCAATCGAAGATTAACTGGCCCAGGACGAAGGAAGTCTGGTTCAGGGGGCATGACGGCATGGACCTTCAGGGATGGCTGGTGACACCACCCGGATTTAACAGCAAAAGGAAATATCCGGCGATTCTTGAGATTCACGGCGGCCCCAGGACCCAGTATGGATTCACCTTCTTCCATGAAATGCTTTTACTGGCCACCAGGGGATATATTGTTTTCTATACCAACCCGCGCGGCGGGACCGGCCGCGGCGAAACCTTCGCCGATGCCATTACCGGATGCTGGGGGGAAATCGACTATCTGGATTGTATGTCGGCAGCCGATTATCTGGAGAAACTGCCCTATGTTAACAGAAAGAAACTGGGTGTGACCGGCGGCTCCTACGGCGGTTTTATGACCAACTGGATTGTCGGGCATACCGATCGCTTTAAGGCGGCGGTGACCCAGCGCTCGGTGGTGAGCCTGGAATCCTTTTTCGGGTCATCCGATATGGGTTTTGATCTCAAAAAAGAGTTCGGGGGGCTTCCCTGGAAAGACCAGGAGACCTATCGCAAATACTCCCCGCTCACTTATGCATCCAGGGTCAAGACTCCATTACTGATTATTCACTCTGAAAATGATCTTCGCTGCGGCATCGAGCAGGCCGAGCAGCTATTTGCCACCCTCATGATAATGAAGAAAAAAGTGGAATTTGTCAGATTTCCGGGCGAACCTCACGGATTATCGCGGCACGGTCGCCCCGACCGGCGGGTCGCAAGATTGAACTGGATATTAAAATGGTTTGACAAATATCTTAAATAGCCAAGGCATTAAACAGTGAAGAAAAAAGGCTGTCCGGAAACCGGATGGCCTTTTTTAGAAGCCGTTTTCTTTAAGGCACTTTTCCGCTTCACCGATGGTCCGGTAGAGCTTGGTGATATCGACAGCCGCCCCTTTTTCAATCATTTGTTTCAGTTGGCGCATCGTGACCGGATTATCAATAACATAAATTGATAAGGCAGCGCCGTTTTCCAGACTCCATTGCATGTGATCACCAATAATATTGATAATCTCCGGATATGATGATTTCCAGTTGGTCAGTATGGTCAGTTTCCCCCACCGGCCGCCCAGAAGCGGCTGAGCCGCGACGACATAATCCTTATGGTAATTATGGGCCGTTTCCGCTTTCCAAATACCATAGATTTTCGCAGTGACCAGTTTTCTATTGGTGTCAACATCAATGTTGTAAAACATGCTTAGACTCATAATTCAAACCCCGATGTAGGATTCGACCCACCTTTTTCTAATTGACAAGAATATGTATTAAACGACTAATTTCCGCAGTGTATCAGAAGCCATTTTGTTTTAAAAAACGATCCGCTTCTTCTATAGAATTAAACACCTTACTAATATTCTCAGTTCCGCCCAAAACAAACATTCTTTTAAGTTGGGACAATGTGACCGGGTTGTCTATTATATTAACCGACAGCACCATTCCATTCTCGCGGCACCATTTTAGATGTTCTCCGATAACATCAACGACTTCCGGATAAGATGATTTCCAGTTGCGAAGGTCAATAATTTTTCCCCATTTCTCCTTTAATAAGGGCTGTGCTTCCGCCATAAAATCTTCATGATAAGAGCGGGCGGTATCTTTCTTCCATATTCCGTATATCTTTTCCTTCATAATCTTTCTATCAACATCAGCCTCGACCGTATAGTTCATGCTAATACTCATACCCTTACTCCTAAATGGATAAAACGGACAGCAGACAGTCCTAAAAAATGGCGACGATAGGTATCGTAATTACGATGTGCCAATAAAACGATATTTTTAAGTAAAGTCAAATAATTTTTTTGCCCAAAAAAAACAGATGCCGCCGTCTCCGGCGACATCCTTCTGGGAGGGACTATGTGTAAGGCACTAT
>JBFMFJ010000422.1:0-3261 GCA_040752235.1 Candidatus Zixiibacteriota bacterium
CGGTACTTTACGCCAGCATCATTTTTATAATGGCGATCTATATGATGATCTGGTTTATTCCCTGCTGAGATTCGAATTTTCTCTCTGATTTATTCTAATCAGGTAAGCTAATTGCTCCTGATAACCTGTTTCTCATATTTTCATATAACCGACGTATATATGTAATAGCCAATATTGCCCAATCTCAGATCTGGAGGTATGATGAAGGTCCGCGATATTTTGATAACAAAAGGTTCAGAATTTGAGTCAATCTCTCCCGAGCAAAGCGTCAAGGAAGCCATAACAAAGCTGCTGGAGAAAAAAATCGGCTCCCTGCTGGTAGTGAGAAATAATGAACTGCTCGGTATCGTTACCGATCGGGATCTTTTCTGGAGGATGAGCCGCGAGGGCGACAAAGCGCTCAACGGCAAGGTCGCTGATATTATGACGACGAAATTGATCGTGGGATTACCTGATGATGACATCGATATCGCTATGGCTTACATGACCAACAACCGGTTCCGCCACCTGCCTATCCTGGATGGCTCCAGGGTCGTCGGTATCATATCAATCGGCGATATTGTTAAAACGCAGGTCCAGGATCTCAAAGTCGAAAACCGATACCTGATGGACTATATCACCGGCAAGTATCCAGCCTGATGGACAATTAATCTTTGATTGATGATTTACTGACACAAAAGCGGTTTTCATCGCTCTGCCAGAGACCGATAATCAGGATAAAGAAATAAACCAGATTGCGGCTGACAGGCTCATAATCGCCGCGGACCGCCAGCCCGAAAGTCAGGATCGCCAGTAGTATCGCGGTCGCAACCAGTGTCGCCCGATACTTGAATCCCATCAAATATGAAATTCCTATCGCAGTCTCAATAAACGGGAGAATATACAGGAAGCCATAAACGATAACCATTGGAAGCCAGGTTTCATCGAATGTCTCCGCCATGGTTTCAACTGTATCTCTATATTCAATCAGCTTTTCCAGTCCATGTGCCAGGAAAACCAGCCCCAACATGAGCCTGATAAGAAGCGAGATCCAGACATTTTTGGTCATTCCATCCCCCATTTTGATATGACATTAAATTATACGCGGCCGAATCTGATTGGGCTACACAATATTGGACTCACTCTATCCAATAATGAGAATAATGCGGCAGGCATAAAAAAATCGGGGTGAGAGGATTTGTCGAAGACCCTGAGCCTCGAAGGGGTCGAAGATGCTGAACGGAGCGAAGTAAACCTCCGACAAATAAAAAATATCGGGGTGAGAGGATTTGTCGAAGACCCTGAGCCTCGAAGGGGTCGAAGATGCTGAACGGAGCGAAGTAAACCTCCGACAAATAAAAAATATCGGGGTGAGAGGATTTGAACCTCCGACACCTTGCTCCCAAAGCAAGTGCGCTACCGGGCTGCGCCACACCCCGAATTGTCTAAAGCAGAACCAATATATTTAATTACGGATTCAAGTCAACATTTTTGATTTTTTATGGATAAGGGCGTATGCCCCTTCCTTTGTCAGGGTTTTCGACAATACGCCCCTACAAGTCCATTTTGTTCAAATGCCCGGCCAGCAGTTCCGATGCTTTAATAAGGGCCCGCCCCCGATGCGAGACTTTATTCTTCTCCGCGAGCGTCATTTCGGCAAAAGTCTTCCCGGCCGGCGGATAGAAAAAGACCGGATCATAACCAAAACCATCCCGGCCGGTTTTTTTCTCGGCAATAAAACCGTCGACCGTCCCCTCAACCGTCTCGACTTTGCTCTCATCCCAGGCGATAGCTATGACCGTCCGAAACCGGGCGGTGCGCTTTTCTTTCGGGACACCTTCCAGATCCTTCAGCAATTTCCGGTTGTTGTCGTCATAGGTGCATCCGGGGCCGGCATAACGCGATGAATATACTCCCGGTGCGCCGTCAAGAGTATCCACCTCCAGCCCGGAATCATCGGCCAACGCCGCGACACCGGCAAACTCGGCAATTCCGCGCGCCTTGAGAATAGCATTTTCCTCGAGCGTCTCCCCGGTTTCCTCGATATCGGGAAATTCCAGAAAGTCCTCGAATGTCATGATGGTAATGGGGAGTTCTTCGAGAAGATTCTTTATTTCCCTGATTTTATCTTTATTCCTGGTGGCTAAAACAAGTTGCATTGTTAGGCAATTTCCTTTGTAAGTCCGGCTTTTCTAAATAACTCTTTAAGTGCCTCATAATTTTCTATATGTTTTCCCCTATCAGAAGGATGATGGGGCCAAATAACGATTTGAGCGCCGTTATAATTATAGGTTCGTCCCAAGATGCTATTTATATCTGTCATGTCCAGGTTCAAATCAATAGCCCACATTAGTTCAATAAAGGTATTACAGCAGACAATAATTTGCGGATTTATTATTCTGACTTCTTTTCTAATAAATTCTTTATCCAATCTGGCAAAGATATGAAGAAGATTAAAATCGGCAATGGCCCCACCAGTATACTTTTTCACATTCATTAAGGCGATACTCTTCATAGCCTCGGTGCGAATATTATTTTCATTCATATCGACTTTGGTGTAATCAGGAAAATCATGTAATATTCCGGTGGCCCATTTTGAAAGTTGGGCGGCCATCTGCAGTTTTGGGCCATCCTTGTATAATATTCTCAAATCACCCTCGGGGTAGTCATTTGTCTCTCGCAAAACAAACAAAATCTTTTTCTTAGCAGCATCGTATTTTTCTTCACAAATAATGCCATCCGAGCTAAACATCTTGGTATCAATTTTCAGTTTGGCATAATGACGTTTCCATTCTTCAAACAACTTGTTTAGTTCGGCGGTTTTTGGCCCTTCAACCAAATCAGACATCATTTATTCTCCCAAATATATATCAGTTATAAAAATTCTTGAAATAATACAATGCGTTCTTCGGGCTTAATATGAGTCGGGTCATTCATATCGTGGGCGGCAGATCCTTCAGAATTCAAGAGGCCTGTCCACGTCTGCCTCCCTCTTCAAACTTACTATATCTCCCGATCCGGCGGGCCGTCATAAACGAAATTGCGATTGCCCAACTGGCGCATCGGTTTCTCGCGCGTCATTTCTTCGTAGGCATGCGCCAGCAGCCCCGGCACGCGCGAGATGATGAAAAACCCTTTACCCAGCCGCCAGTCGAAGCCCATATCGGAAATCACCGCCGCGATAGCGCCGTCGACATTGATCGGAAGTGGTTTGCCCAGCTTTTCGGCCAGCGACTTCTCGATTGCTTTGCACAATTCGATATGCCGCCCCGAGAATTTGTT
>JBFMFJ010000423.1:0-3247 GCA_040752235.1 Candidatus Zixiibacteriota bacterium
TCTTGCTTCATAATAAACGACTCCTGATCGTTGGGATCGATCATGTCGACCCAGAGGACCGCCCCCGGCTGACCGAACAGCGCATCGAAATCGGCGATGCCCTCGATTTTTTCCACCGGCTGCCCCGGTATCCACAGGAGTGATCTGATCATTATGACTCTTTCCCCTTATCGGCCGCCATTTCCTCCTGAACCTCCTGAATGATCTCTTCCTTTTCCCCTTCCTCTTTTATCTCTTTCAGACTCATACGTTCGGTTTTGAAGAAAAAGAGACCCATAACAAATATCGGAATTAAATCAAGAATATGTAAAGCCAGGGCATACAGAACAGCATCTGATTTGGGAATCTTGAAAGCCATCAAAGGGACCGCCACCGCCCATTCGAAAGTCCCGGCATTGCCGGGGGTAATCGGAATCATAAGGGCTATGGTGTTGATAACCATAATCATAATGGC
Organism: Candidatus Zixiibacteriota bacterium; assembly: GCA_040752235.1. Classification (GTDB taxonomy): domain Bacteria; phylum Zixibacteria; class MSB-5A5; order GN15; family PGXB01; genus PGXB01. The sequence goes on from JBFMFJ010000423.1 coordinate 455, forward strand.
GGTCACAAAATGAAGCTCGAAACCGAAAGATTTTATCAGGAAAAATACTACCAGAATATGAGCAAACCAGGATGCGAATGAATACATCAGGGTTCGAAAGAAATACTGGGTCGAGCGGAGGAGATCGATTCCCCGATAAAATGATCGGGCGAATTTGCTTACAGTAATATAAAAGTTGGGCCAGCGGCGGCGGAACCACTTTTTGGCCAGATCACTCAACTGGTCTTTAAACTGCAGAATTCCGTACAAAATCAAAAAGACCGCAATCGTCACTACCGCAATAACATAGCTGACCGAACGATATTCCTGGGGAAAAACGAAAGCCATTGACAGAAGCATTATCAAAACCAGCAGACTGATCGCGTCGAATAAAACTTCCAGCAAAATGGTGGAGAAAACATAAGTCTTTGTCAGGTCGGCTTTTCGGGAAAACAGAAGAATGCGCCCTACCTGGCCTGTCAGGGCCGGCATGACGATATTTATAACCTGGCCGGCGGAGTATAGCGGAATTACCGGGAGAATCCTCAATTTTCTCGTCTTTTCAACCATCGTTTTCCAGCGAATAGCCTTGAAAATTATAAGCAGAAACTCCATGAGTAAGGCCGGAATCAGATAATAAAAATTGACCCTGTGCACCAGGACATTAATTTCATGAAGGCTGATGTCTTTGACACAAAAAGCCAGCAAAATAACGGCAATAATTGTCCCGTAGAATTCTTTTCTTTTAAAAAATGTCCGCATTTTACTCTCAAAAATTAAACCGGCCCGGGCCGGTTAACAAGTGACAAAGATAGACTATTCAAAAAAAAGTGTCAATCAAAATAATCCGTTGCCGGATTATCAGATAATGTCAACCAAATCCGCGCGGATCCAGCCCTTTCTCTTATTCTCGAATATAACCAGATAGTAATTGTCGACCGATCGGCCGACCTCAAAGGTAAGCCCAAAGGCCCCAACGAATTCCACATCACTATTCTCGGTCGGCGCGCTGTATATTTTGGCCTCTTTGGCTACAATGACACCCCTTTTGGTGAGATATTCACTGCGATATTTATAGGTGGTTAGGCCGGCTGAAATGACGAATACCGCTATTAAAATATAAACAGTCAATTTGCTAATCAGACCGCACCATTGATAATAGACCAGCCCGCTTAGTAACAATATTAAAATAATGAATGAGATTGACGAAAGCCAGGCCATCAGGTCAAGAGTGAATGGTGCTGTAACCGTGTCGAAAAACTCGGTCACCGGATTGATTTTGACGCCTTCCAGGCGATTCGGCATAAACTGGCGGGCGAATTCAAGATTGGCCTTGATATCATCATCATTCGGATTCAATCTCTGAGCCCGAAGATAGTACAAAATAGCATAGCCGAGTTCGCCCTTCTTGAAATAGCAGTTGCCGATATTAAAATACAGGCTTGAGGATACATAGTTGCGGGCCGAGACATCATTATATATGCTCAAAGCCTTGTCATAATCATTATCCTCATAATATTGCCTGGCCTGCAAAAGCAGCGAATCCAATTCGGAGGCCGAGGCGGCCCCGATAGCGGAGATTACCAGCAGGATGATTATGACGGCTATTCCTTTATACAAGTCTGATACCCTCCAGCTGGACAAGAATCTCCTCCGCATCATTCAATGACTGCATAATGTCTTCCTGTAACACGGTCGACGAAGAATACTGAGCGAAGTCGGCCCTCCGGAGCAAGGTTTCGGCCTTCTTCCTTAATTCTTCGCTTGCCCCGGATCTCTGAAAAATCTCCGTCAGATTATCGCCGGTCATGCCATGCGGTGAAATATTCAACTTGTCGGCGACATAAGAAAATAGCGCCAGCCTTATTTCTGCATAAAATTTATCCGGCTGATTTGCCCCGGTCAGTTTGCTGGCGGCGCTCAAACGCTTTTTGGCCATTTTCTTTGCCCGAAGCGAACGCGCATAGCCAACGTCTTTCTGAAGCTTATCCCGCCTCCGGCTGCTGACCCAGACTACGCCCAGAATCACTACCGGTATCAGATTCAGGATGAAATAATAAGGTCTCAGAATAATCAGAGGTTTCTTCATTGCCAGGTCATCAAAGCTTGTTTTTATAAACCGAATATCACGGGCATTGGGATCAACCACTCTTCCCGCCACCGGATTGTATGGCATATCGACATATTCACCGCCCTCAACTGCTTTGACATTCAGCAAAATCGGTTTGGTGGCCAGGGAACTGTACTTCTTCGTGGCGGGATCAAAATAGTTAAACTCCACCGGGGGAATGGTCAACTGCCCGGCCCGCTTGGGAATATAGACCTCTTCGAAAACTTTGGTGCCTCCGACGACACCGCCAACCTGAGTTGTTTTCTCATCGGAGGTAGCTCGATAAACTCGAAAATCTTTCAGGTCGCCGATAGCCGGTTCGGCAATTGTCTTGATATTGCCGGTACCGCTTATCTTATAGGTTACAGTAACCGGCTGATTGATATCGACAGTAGTCTTATCGGCCGAGGCGCTCAGCGTATATTTACCCACAGTGCCGCTGAAATTTTCCGGCTTCCCTTCCGCCGGAAGAGGCAGGACATTAATGTCTACCGGCTTTGATCTGACTGTCGCCACTTGCCCCTGAGTAAAAATATCGTCGAATAACGAAAATGGATTTGTCCGCCTTGCCTGCCGCGGGGCCGGAATTTGCACCTCGATCATGGCCGGACCTACTTGTAATTCACCGGAGCGCGTCGGGAAAAGAGCCATGGTGATTTCGATTACCTTATAACGCTTGCCGTTTACAACTTCATAATAGGTTT
>JBFMFJ010000424.1:0-3230 GCA_040752235.1 Candidatus Zixiibacteriota bacterium
GTGTCGACGGGGGATTTTGCGCGTATGCGTCTGGCCGGTAAAGCGGCCGGAATATATTTTATTATTGAAAGCCGAACCAAAAAGCTCGTAATTAACACCGTTATAAATCATAAAATTCTCCTGTTTTTCAAGTCTGCAACCGGGATTATATGATTTAAAAATAAAATGTCAAGCCGGTCAAATAGCGCCCTGACCTTGATAAATACCGGCTGTTTTTGTTATAATAGCTGAATGAAGAATCAATAATAATTCAAGGGAGAGTGACTATGCCGGAGACTAGAATGACCGGAGAACTGCGAACCGATTATGATTGCGAAGCCAAAGGACTACCGGCCGATCGCTGGGGTGAGGCGGTCTTCAATATCGGTGGTGAAGAAATCATTATGGAAATCAGCGTCGAGGACAAAGTCATTGTGGCCATTTCCGCCGGTGATGATGCCATCTGGAAAGGAACTCTGGATGGGCTCAAGATGTTGCTCCGCGGCGAAATCAAGGCACGATAGTCAATGTCATTGATTCGAAATTTCGTGAGAAAAAACGGCAAGATCGTTGATTTTTCCAGACAATATTATTAGATTAAATAATTAAATACTATCAAAATTAATCTGCAGTCGGAGGGAATAATGGCTCACAAAAATCGTTTTTTTTCTTTAGTACTCCTGGCATCGGTGATATTGGCATCCAGCGTCTTCGCCGGCGGCAAAACCGGCCAGGTTGGTATCGGCCTGTCGGCAACCGATGCAACACCGACCTTCACATTGAGCTTTTGGCATAGCAATAACATGAAAATGGAACCGTCATTTGCCATCGCCAGATTGTCGCCCGATGGAGGTGACAGTTATACAAGAATTATGCCCGGATTAGGTTATTTTTATTGCCTGAAACCGGGATCTTCGATTCGGCCGTATTTCGGCGCCCGATTTATGCTGGATATGTCCATGTTTGACGGAGAGACATATACGGATTATCTGGCCGCACCTGCCTTTGGCGCCGAATATTTCTTTTCAGACAATTTTTCTGTAACCGGAGAATACCAGGTTCAATTTATATTCGCCAATGATAACTATTCAAGGAATCTTCCCGTCGGTTCGACAGCCATTGAGACGGCCGCAATTTTGGGAGTTAATTTCTATTTTTAACAAGATCGGGGATTACCATGAAAAAGCTTCTGTTATACACCATTATATTATCCTCGATAATTGTCGGATGCTCGGACAAAGAAGGTGTTGTATTCGACTGGACTCTGGCTAATGACGGCTTTCAGGGAATAACATATACCGGTTCCGATGGGGTAATCCTGGGGCCGACTGATCCTGATGATTGGAGACTTTTCTCGGGCTCGCCGACATTCTTGATTTTCAAAGAAAATATTAACGAGCTTTCCACGGACAACATCGACATAATCATTCCGGTCAGCTTTCATTTGCATCCTGCCTATCCTAATCCATCTAATAGTGAGATTGTCCTCAGTTTCGATTTACCGGTGTACTCGCCCTGGAGAATCACGATCATCGATGACAATTACAATACGATCAGGATGTTTGAGGATAACTCTGAGGCCGGCACAATCGTAGTCACCTGGGACGGTAAAGATCAGTCGGGTCGCAGAATGTCCGGCGACATTTACCGCGTTGTATATGAGTTTTACAGTGGAGGAAGTGGTCTTTGGGGCTACGGTGATATCTGGATGACTAATTAAGGGCCTGAACCGGAATAAAGACGGCGCGTATAATATTCGAGGAAAAAACTTATTAAAAGGGGTATGAATGCCGAAATTCTGCCTTTCGTTGTTTCTCTTTACGTTTTTCATACTGGGCGGGTGCAGCAGCGATAGCGGAACAAACAGCAAAGACACCGTTATCATGCCTCTCAAAATCGGTAACACCTGGACCGGCAAATTATGGACACTCGTCGAGGGCAGCCAGAACTATTATGAGCGGCCGGGCATCTATCGGATTTCTAATGATACAAGCTATGATAATGCGACGTGGTATGTAATGGATAGAATCATCGATGGCGACACAACCTCCGATTATTTTATATTCCGAAATGAGACCAACGGCCTGAATGCCCTCTATGAAATCGACAGCCAGAACTTCATGAAGGCGCTTTGGGCCAAACATCCGGCTTCGGTCGGCGATGAGTATCTATCTGGCCTGAACAATATCGAAACAGTGACGGTAACGACGGTTGACACGGTGGTTAATGTCGCCTACGGCGATTTCATCTGCACTGTTTACAGGCATGAATACGAATCCACAAGCGGGCCCAAGCAAGAAATTTACTATCTTGGGCCGAATATCGGCCTGGTTAAAATAGAGTTTTTTCAGACCGATATCGATAATCACTTGTATATGAATCAAATGTGGGAACTGGAAATCTATCAGGGAAGCAAATCCCCATAAAGTGACTATCACTGAAAAAAGAAATTTATCATTGACTTAATATCACCATCATCTGATTTTATAATGATATTTATCGTATAATGATAAGCATGTTTTTCCTGACAGGAGGGTATCGTGAACAGAAAATTCTCAAAACTTGTTTCTCTTTTATTAATCGGCGTCTTTTTGATTATTGCCTGTGCCACAGTTCCCATTACAGGGCGCAAGACTATCAATCTGATTCCGATTTCGACCATTAATTCACTCAGTTTTCAGCAATATTCGGAATTCATATCGACAAACAAACTGAGTAACAATGCCGAGCAATCGGCTATGGTAAAGCGGGTGGGTCAGAGAATTCAAAAGGCAGTCGAACAATATTTCGCCCAAAACAATATGTCCCAACAACTTCAGGGATATGAATGGGAATTCAACCTGGTCGATGATTCCACTGTCAATGCCTGGTGTATGCCGGGCGGCAAGGTGGTTGTCTATACCGGGATTCTTCCCATAACCAGGGATGAGACCGGCCTGGCGGTGGTTATGGGCCATGAAATAGCCCACGCCGTGGCCAATCATGGAAATGAACGCATGAGTCAGGGACTTGTGGTCCAAATGGGCGGTATGGCTCTCGAAAAAGCGCTGGAATCAAAGCCGGCCGAAACCAGAAGTCTGGCTATGGCGGCGTTCGGCGTCGGCGCCAGTGTCGGCGTCCTTCTCCCTTACAGCCGGCTGCACGAATCCGAGGCCGACCAGATGGGGCTTATCTTTATGGCTATGGCCGGTTATGATCCGGCCCAGGCTCCGGTTTTCTGGGAAAGGATGGCCGCCGACAGCAAAGGTGCC
>JBFMFJ010000425.1:0-3218 GCA_040752235.1 Candidatus Zixiibacteriota bacterium
TAAACCTCGGACTCTCAATGGAAATAATTAATAACATGGATTTAATTTATATCCTTTATTTTAAGAATCAAATCGGCATATATAATATACCATATTGTTACGAATATTGGGCGCTTTTGGATTCAAATAAAAAGCGGCCGGGGCGGGCGCCCCGGCCTTCGAAAGTGTTGCAGCTTGCATTTTTAGTTACATCAAAAACGTCAGGAAAACACCGGCAGCCACCGCCGAGCCGATAACTCCGGCCACATTAGGGCCCATCGCCGGCATCAACGGATTGACCTGGCCGTCGGTTTCATCCGAAACGAATTTCTGTACCACGCGAGCTGCCATCGGTACCGCTGACACACCGGCCGCACCGATACAAGGATTAATCTTATGTTTATGCGATAAAAAAAGATTGAGTAATTTCGCAAATAGAACACCACCGGCCGTGCTGAAGGCAAAAGCCACCGCACCCATCACCAGCACCATCAGAGTCTTGACATTCAGGAAATGCGGCGCATCCATAGTCGCCCCGACCGTCACTCCGAGAAAGATCGTAACGATGTCAATCAGGGCTCCACCGGCAGTTTTCTTGAGACGTTCGGTCACTCCACTCTCACGGATCAGGTTTCCGAACATCAGCATTCCGATAAGCGGCCCGGCGGACGGAATAGCCAGGGAGGCCACGATTCCGGTCACAATCGGAAAGAGAACCACCGCAGTTTTTGATACTTTTCTGGCCTGCGGCATATCGATGGCGCGCTCCTTATGTGTTGTCAGTATTCGCATAATCGGCGGCTGTATGATCGGCACCAGCGACATATAGCTGTATGCGGCCACCGCAATAGGCCCGAGAAGATCGGGAGCGAGCTGGCTGGCAAGAAAAATCGAGGTCGGCCCGTCGGCGCCGCCGATAATCCCGATACTGGCCGCCTCCTTTGGAGTAAAATCAAGCAGGTAGTATGCTCCCAGTGCCGCCACGAAAATTCCAAGCTGCGCCGCAGCACCGAGCAAAAAAGTCATCGGGCGCCCCAACAGCGGCCTGAAATCGGTCAGGACACCGATTCCAAGAAAAATAACGGGAGGAAGCAATTCCGTTTTGATACCGCTGTCATAAATGAGCTGGATAATTCCCTCGCCGTATGAACCCATCTGCGCCAGCGGCAGATTGGCCAGGATAATTCCAAAACCGATAGGTATCAGGAGTAGCGGCTCATAATATTTGGTAATGGCCAGATATATGAGGACACCGCCGACGACAAACATCAGCAGGTTTCCCCAGCTGAATAAGGCAAACCCCGATTTCGATAAGAGATCCAAAAACGATTCCATAGGCCACCCCTTAAGCGATGGTCAGAATCGGTTTTGATGCATCAATTTCTTCGCCGATTCTTACATGTATGGCGGTCACTTTCCCGTCAATCGGCGCCTTTATATCATGCTTGGCCTTCATGGCTTCTACTGCGGCCACGACATGACCTTTGTTGACCGATTCCCCGACTTTCACCAGAATATCGACAACTTCCACGAATCCGGCAAAAGTTGAAAAGACCGGCGTTCCACCCACCGGTGCCGGAGCAGGATTGCCCGTTGCTGCCGCTGCCACCGGCGCCGGGCCGGGATTGGCCGAAGCCGTCGCGGGCTCAACCGTAACCATAAAGGTACGAGTGATATTCCCTTCCTGCACGACGCATCGTGATGTCACCGGTCCGTTAAGCACAGGAGCAGCAGCCGGTACTCCTGCCGGCGGTGCGGCAACCGGTATCGGCTCTTCTTTCTTCTTGAGAGGTACATCAATTTTGGCATTACCCGTAAGGAAACGTATTCCCTCATTGACCTCCATCTTTTTGCCCGGAACCATCGCCGACATGACAAGGAAAATATTCTTTTCATTGACCGGCAATCCGCGTTCCTCAAGAGCCTTTTTAGCCGGTTCGATATTTTTGGGAGCGGCTTCCAGCGGATCACCCGTGAATACCGGCAGATTCAACTGTTCGGAAGCCATTTTGACCACTTCCGGATCCGGTGGAAGCGGCGTTTTTCCGAAATAACCAAGAACCGCCCTTCCGTATCCGGCATCGATCTTTTTCCAGCGACCATACTGGACATTATTAAAGGCCTGCAGCCAGTACTGTTGCGATCCCGGCGTCACCGATGTCCAGGCACCTCCGGCCTCAACGACGACGGGGAATTCGGCCAGGACATCACCATACTTATCAATAATACCCGCCTTGACCATCATGTGTACGTTGGGTCCGATAGCGCCGCCCGGCATCGGGAAACCGAGAACGCGCGCATCAGCCGTAGTCGTGGTCGGATTGAACTCATATTCTTTCATCAACTCATTGAGCATATCCTCGATTTCCGATACTTTGGATATGTCCATATCAAGCGAGTATCCGGTCCCCTTAAGGGCATGATCAAGCGAGCGGACATCCGGCTGCACCGTCCCGCTGGCCATCGGCCGGACCGATAAATCAACACCATCGGCTCCGCCGGCGATAGCGGCCATATAACAGGCCACCGCCATACTGGCCGTATCATGAGTGTGCATCCATAACGGCATCTCCGGAGGCATCAGTTTTTTCAATCCGACGGCCGCGTCATAGATGGTTTTGGGATCGGTGGTCCCGCTGGCGTCTTTAAGACAGATGCTGTCGATATGTATACCGCCTTCCAGCAGGCGCTTGCCTATATTTATATAAAACTCCGCCGTGTGGACCTTGTCCGATTTAAATGGCAAACCCATCAGGGCAATACTGACCTGATGATGCATCCCGGCATCAACGATTGGCTTGCCGGTTCGTATCAGATTATCGACGTCATTCATATAATCAAAGTTTCTATCCCAGGTCGTCCCGAACTGTTTCATCAATTTGGCCTGCAGCCTAAGTCCCTCGGGGGATTGAGTCGTCAGCGTCACTCCCGAAACAGACCGGGTCAATATCTGCAGATCAACATCCGGACCAACCGCCTCGCGAATAGCCTTCATATCTTCGAATGGATCCTCACCAAGATAAAAGTAAGGAGCCTGATAGCGAGCTCCGCCCCCGAATTCAAAGTGTCGAATGCCCAATTCCGCCGCCCTTTTCATCGCCGGTAGAAAATCATTAAGTCTGACCTTGCCCCCAAAAGAGCTTTGCAAGCCATCGCGAAACGGCATAAACTGCACTCTTATTTTCTTTGCAGTCTTGGTGAAGATCATGATACCTCCTCAACCTTGGTAATAATTGTTC
>JBFMFJ010000426.1:0-3214 GCA_040752235.1 Candidatus Zixiibacteriota bacterium
GCACATCCAGCGGAACATGATCAATCATTATGCCGTCCAGTGCGGCCCGGTCGAGATTGCATTTATAAGGCGGGGCATGGAAAAGAAAAATGGCGTTCTCCAGATCGGCAGCATCAGCCAGTCTGTCCAGATCCCGGGCGATGGTGGCATGTTTTCTTTCATAAGCGGAAACCGGAACGCTCATAAAGCCTTCTTCAGGAGAAACGCATCCCGGGTCGACATAGCGCGAGACATCATACCTTTCCCAGTCCTTCAACTGAAACGGCGAGGGAGGTATATAGGCATAGCCGTAGACCTGATATTTATCGAATCTGACCCGGCGGTCATGAATATATTCCCAGACACCTCGAACGGCGGCATCATAAACCGCCGCCTCGACAAAGCGGCCGTCATCATTGCCCAGAATCAAAAAAATATGGGGGTAATCCTCGCCCAGCCGCTCATAAAGCCTCATTAACTCCGGGACCAGAAAATCATTGATAAAATCCCGATGCCCGGCTCCGGGAGACGCTACCGCCGTCACCGCCGACGGCAGAATATCGCCGCCAAGGAATAAAGCCCTCGGGCGTTCCTCAAGGATTTTGCCGAAAAGAGTCAGGTAGCGGTTTTCGGAGCCATGTAAATCGGAAACAAAGAAGCAGGTCATATTAAAATTCCAGTCCGAGTCAATTAAATATCCCGGTTTTGGTTTCTCCGGTCACCAAGATACATTTTTTGGCCGGGGTTGTCCCGACAAAAATTAAAAAATGGCCTTTTCGGACTGATTTCTTTATCAGGCAGTTGCTTCACGCGAAAATCTGATGTATATATGGTTTCGAACATTTTGCAAATATCGAGGTGAGCATAAAATGAAGAAGATTTTGATTACCGGCGCGGTGGGGCAGATCGGCTCGGAACTGACAACCGCCCTTAAAGAACGTTACGGAAGTGAAAATGTCGTGGCCAGCGATATCAGGATGCCGGCCAATTTCGATCCCGGCAATGACGGCCCATTCGAATTTCTCGATTGTCTCGATCCGCATCATATAACCCGCGTAATGCAGATCTACAATTTTGACACGATATATCATCTGGCGGCCATTCTTTCGGCGGTCGGCGAGGCCAAGCCGAACCAGGCCTGGCAGGTAAATATAAACGGCTTATATAATATGCTCGAAGCAGCGAGGCAGTATCACTGCGCCCTGTTCGTGCCAAGCTCGATCGGCGCTTTCGGTAAGGGGACGCCACAGGACGGCACGCCGCAGGATACGATTCAGCGGCCGGACACGATGTACGGGGTCACTAAAGTGGCCGGCGAACTGCTCTGCGATTATTATCACAAACGTTTCGGCCTGGATACACGGGGCGTTCGTTTCCCGGGATTGATATCATACGAAACCGAACCGGGCGGCGGCACGACCGATTATGCCGTGGAAATTTACTATGAAGCTCTACGGCATAAGAAATATACCTGCTACCTCCGTGAGGACACCAGACTCGATATGATGTATATGCCGGATGCCATCAAAGGGATGATTGACCTGATGGAGGCCGATCCGGATAAGCTGATTCACCGAAACGCCTTCAACGTGACGGCCATGAATTTCACACCGGCGCAGATCGCCGCGGAAATAAAGAAACATGTACCTGAATTCGAAATTGACTACAAAGTCGATCCGATCAGGCAGGCGATTGCGGATTCCTGGCCCAATTATCTCGATGACTCGGCGGCCCGCGCCGAATGGGGCTGGAGTCCGAAACATAACCTCAAATCGATGACAGAAGACATGCTGAAAAAACTGGCGGTCAAAATCAATAAACCACCGGAGCAGCAATCGCGATAAAGAAAAGCGGATGAAAAAAATCAGACTGGTTTCCTGGAATGTGAACGGCATCAGGGCGGTTTATCGGAAAGACGGCTTTGACTGGTTTTTCGATGAAAAGCCGCATATTCTCTGTCTTCAGGAAACCAAAGCAACCCGGGAGCAGTATCCTTCAGATTTGGCAAACCTGGACGGCTATCATCTATACTCATCATCGGCGGAAAAAAAGGGATACAGCGGGGTGGCTGTTTTTTCTCAGTTAAAACCGCGCGAAGTGCAGTATGGACTCGGGATCGAGAGATTCGATTCGGAGGGGCGGACTCTAATCTGCGACTACGATAAATTTCTGCTATATAATATTTATTTCCCGAACGGGAAAGCCTCGAAGGAGCGGCTGGCCTACAAGATGGATTTCTATGAGGCATTTCTGGAACATGCCGAGACCATGAAAAGGGCCGGCCGGAATATAATAATCTGCGGGGATGTCAATACGGCTCATAAGGCTATCGATCTGGCGCACCCCAAGGAAAATGAAAAGACCTCCGGTTTTCTTCCGGAGGAGCGGGCCTGGATTGACAAACTGACCGAATATGGATATCTCGACACGCTGAGAATGTTCAACGATCAGCCGGGTTTATATACCTGGTGGGATGTGAAAAGCCGGGCTCGAGAGAGGAATGTGGGCTGGAGAATTGATTATTTCTTTATCAGCGATTCTCTTAAAAAGCGGATTAAAGAAGCCCACATTTTCTCCGAAATCGCCGGTTCGGATCATTGTCCGGTGGCAATAGATATTCAAGTATAGTTGCCGAAATTCTGAGATTATGAAGGCCGAATTGAAATTCGGCCTTTATTTTTGGCTTCAAACAGCTCGACAAATAAAATTTATTTCATTGTAAATCAACGACTTATAAAAATTTATCAAAAAATCTTAATTTCAAGTATTGACAGCTTTAAGAAAACCGATATCTTTAAGAAAACTCAGAATATTCAGAAATATCAGAAATGGCCGACATATCGAAAAGCAAAGACTACCTTACCACGACGGAAGCGGCGCGGAGGTTATCGGTTTCTCCTGATACCGTTCTCAAGTGGGTTAAGGCGGGCAAGATCGAATCATTCCGGACTCTGGGGGGGCACTGCCGGATACCTTTAAGCGCTCTCGACGCTCTATCCGGGGACAAGGCCGGAATGTTACAGGCCGAGCAGATTACACTGCGGGAGTCGACGTTCCAGTATTGCTGGGAGTATTTATCCAAAGGGGGCGACATCAAGCAGGAGTGTCATGAATGTATCACCTACCGTTCCCGCTCCAGCCGCTGCTACGAACTTCGCGATCTTCCCGAGGGGCTGGGCTGTCTTCGCCTTTACTGCAAATCGAGTTGCACTGACTGCGACTATTATAAAATGGT
>JBFMFJ010000427.1:0-3201 GCA_040752235.1 Candidatus Zixiibacteriota bacterium
CAAACATATAAAATATGGATTTTGTGTTGTTCCAGTTTAATTGAGTATTATACGAAAATTATTCACCAAGAGCCAGATTTTTGGATGGTAAGCAATGACAGCGGAATCTATCGCTTGAGATATTCGGCCAGGCGATGGCCGATATCATCACGACTGATGCCCTTTTCCATATAGCCTTTGTAGGTGATCGAGATTTCGCCGGTTTCCTCCGAGACCACGACGCCGACCGAATCGGAGACCTCGGTAATTCCGATGGCTGCTTTATGGCGCATTCCATAAAGTTTGCGATACCGAGGATTCTGTGTTAACGGCAGAGTACAGGCTGCCGCTGATATCATCTCACCGGAGATAATGATGGCCCCGTCATGCAATGGAGTATATGGCGTGAAAAGAGTAATGATCACTTCCGCCGATAACTCGGCATTCACTCTTTTACCGGTTTCGATGAAGTTTTTTAGGCCGACACCTTTTTCGATAATAATCAATCCGCCATATCGAAGCTCGGAAAGCCTTATCGCGGCTCTGGTGACTTCTTTCAGGGACCGGCGTTCTTCAACTCTTATAAAATACTGGAAAATCCTTGAGTGACCCATCTGCGCCAGCATGGAACGCAGTTCCGGCTGAAAGACAATTACAAGCACTATAATACCGACGGTAGCCAGATTCGAAAACAGCCAGCTCAGCCCCTGAAGCTGAAACCAGAATGACACGAAGGCAATGATGAATATTAGAACCAGCCCGGTCACCATCTGCGCCGCACGCGTGCCCTTCATCAGGGCCAGAAGGCGATAGTTGATGAAACTGACGATCAGGATATCAATCAGATCGCTCAGGCGAAAAGTCAAAAATTCTATTCTGAAAAATTCCATAGTCTATTGCTGAAAATCCTCAATGGCCGACATTACTTTAATGGCCTCCACTGTTTCGGCGACATCATGCACCCGCAAAATATTGCATCCGGCATGAATGGCATGGATGAGGGCCGCAAGCGAGCCGCCTATTCTTTTATCGGCATTTCCTCTGATTCCGGTTATCATGGCGATAAAAGACTTTCGTGAGGCGCCCATAAGCAGGGGGCAGCCGAAACTCGAAAATTGCCGGAAATTCTTTATGATGTTGATATTGTCTTCAAGCCGTTTGCCGAAACCAATGCCGGGATCGAGAATAATCCGGGTGCGTTCGATACCGTGCTGTCCGCAGAAGGTCAGCCTTTCTTCGAAGAATTCTCTGATTTCCCTGATGCAATCATCATAATGCGGATCGGCCTGCATGGTTTTCGGCGTTCCAAGCATATGCATCAGGACAACCGGGCCATCGAATCCTGCGGCGACCTCGGCCATTTTGTTATCGAAACGCAGAGCGGAGATATCATTGATAATATCTGCGCCGGCGTCAATCGCCTGCCGGGCCGCTTCGGATTTGGTGGAGTCTATCGAAATCGGGATGCTGGAAATTCTCCTGACGGCCTTTATGACCGGGATCGTCCTTCTCAATTCTTCATCGATATGGATTGAGACTGAGCCGGGCCGTGATGATTCGCCGCCGATGTCAATGATATCGGCACTGTCATTTATCATTTGTTCCGCCCGCGCGACGGCATCATTGAGATCGTGGTATCTGCCCCCGTCGGAAAAAGAGTCGGGAGTAACATTGATGACGCCCATCACCAGCGGTCGTGTCAAATCCAGATGTCTGCCGCCCGGTAAAGATAATTTTTCAGCGACCGGTATTTCAATTTTATTCATTTTCGATCTCCGGAGTCATTCGATTCATGGCCAATATAGATATCAAAAATTGATACGGCAAGGCAATATTTATAATTGTATTCGAGAATAGAAAGACTATACAGTGCAGCGGGATTTTTATTGTTTGATGAGGGCCATGGCCTCGGCACGAGTGGCATCTTCGCGGAGCTGCCCTCTCACTGCCGACGTCACTGTCCGGGAGCCCGATTTTTTGACACCGGTCATTGTCAGGCAGAGATGTTCGGCCTCGATAATAACAAGGACCCCCTTGGCATCAAGGCTGTTATATATCGTCTCCGCGATCTCGGTTGTCATCCGCTCCTGTATGGTCGGGCGATGGGAGTACATTTCGATAATTTTCACCAGATTCGAAAAACCGGTAATCTTGTTTTTCTGCGGAATGTAGGCGATATGCACCTTCCCGAAAAAGGGGAGAAGGTGATGCTCGCACATGGAATGGAAAGAGATATCGCGGACGATAATGAGTTCGTCCTTATTGATGGAAGTATAAAACTTAAGGGCCTTTTCCGGTTTTGCCTTGATGCCGCTGAAAATCTCGCGATAAAATTCATAAACGCGCTCAGGCGTTCTAAGTAACCCCTCGCGATCGGGGTTTTCGCCGATACCTTCCAGTATCAGCTTGACCCCTTTTGTGATTTTTTCTTTATCCATCTATTTCAGGAGCCGGTTCCGGGTGAAGGTTATCCTGCAATCCATCCGGTCCGATAATCTGGTCTATTTGATCGCCGGAAATAACTTCATGCTCAAGAAGCGCCATGGCCAGCTTTTCAAGCTTATCCCGGTTTTCCGTCAAAATCCTGTATCCGGTTTCCTCGGCCTTGACCAGAATCTTTTTGACTTCCTCGTCAATCATCTTCGCCGTTTCTTCGGAATAATCGCGGTGCTGAGCGATCTCACGACCGAGGAATATTTGTTCCTCGCGTTTGCCGTATGTTATCGGCCCGAGTTTTTCCGACATACCCCACTGGCAAACCATTTTCTGGGCGATTTCCGTGGCCCGCTCCAGATCATTTCCGGCTCCGGTCGAGGTCTGGTTAAAGACGATTTTTTCCGCCAGACGTCCGCCCATGGCATAGACCAGCCTGGTTTCCAGGCGCTGTTTGGTATGGATATGGCGCTCATCGACGGGCAGGTAATGGGTCAAACCCAGAGCCAGACCGCGCGGGATGATGGTAACTTTGTGAACCGGGTCGGCATCGGGGAGGAATTTCGCGACGAGGGCATGGCCCGCTTCGTGGTAGGCAATAACCTTCTTCTCCCCTTCGGGAATAACCAGCGATCTTCGCTCGGCCCCCATCATAACTTTATCTTTAGCTTCCTCGAAATCGAGCATGGTTACCGAATCGCGGTTGTTTCGGGCCGCCAGGAGCGCGGCTTCATTAACCAAATTGGCCAGGTCGGCTCCCGACAATCCGGGTGTGCCGCGGGCCAGAAT
>JBFMFJ010000428.1:0-3200 GCA_040752235.1 Candidatus Zixiibacteriota bacterium
GGGCACCCCTCTCAGGAGGGGATAAAATAAAAAACCACGTTTTTAATCCAGCTGACAATTATTCGTCAACAATCGGATCTCTCAGAGTCTTAATAGCGCGATTAATTCACTAATGTATTACTCTTTGAATCTTTAATTCTGCTCTCGAGAGGAAATTCAGGGTGTGTGGTCCGGAAATGGATAATCAGTACAGTCTCTCCCGCTTCGCCAGGAAGGCGTAGAGTGCGATGTCGAATGGGACGGAGGTGTCGATCAGATGATAATCAATCCGGCTCTGACGGCATTCGGCCGCGATACGATCCGAAAACTCCTGCGTCAGCCGGGCATAATGTTTTTTTATCTGCCACGGAAGTGTCGTCAGTTCCTCGCCGGTCTCGATATCCTTGAAAATCGCCTCGCGGGGGAAAGCAAAATCGCGCTCGCGCGGATCCAGAATATGAAAAACAATCATTTCATGATTTTTATACCGGAAATGTTTCAATCCGGAAATAATTTTGTCGGCGTCATCGAGAAGGTCGGAAAAGATAATGATCAACCCACGGCGGTGAATCCGTTCGGCCATTTCATGCAGAGTCGAAGAGATATCGGTCTTGTCCGAAGGCGCCTGATTGGCGATTTCCTGAAGAAGAATATGCAGATGCCCCGATTTCGAGCGCGGCGGCACATAACGCCGGATTTTCTCATCGAAAGTCACCAGCCCGACGGCATCACGCTGACGCAGCATCATATATGACAGCGCCGCCGCCAGTGTCGCGGCATAATCATGCTTGACCGTACCTCCAGAAGAATATTTCATCGAGGCCGAACAATCGAGCAGCAAATAGGCCTTAAGATTGGTTTCCTCTTCATATTGCTTGATATAATACCGGTCCGATTTGGCATACACTTTCCAGTCGATATCGCGAATATTATCGCCTGGCATATATTGCCGATGTTCCGCGAACTCGACGGAGAAACCATGATAGGGCGATTTGTGCATCCCGGCGATAAATCCCTCGACCACCATCCGGGCGCGCAGTTCCATCCCTTTCAGTTTCCCGACCACCTCGGGATCAAGATATTTTCTGTATTCCACCGGCATAATTTCCACCATTTGTGATTGGTCAGCTCTCCTACTGACCGCGGCAAGTCTGAGGACTTGCCGTTCATATAGACATATTTCTATTATACGCTTTTATCATCCAATCGGCAATTGAGAAGATGGGATTCAGGAAATTGCAGATGAAAATACCGTAGGTTACACTTAAAATTGCAGGGACAGCGCGCGGTTGAAAATCCTGAACAAAGTGTAGGGTGCTGTCCGCGTATGACGAAGAAGGACAGGACAGTGTCCTGTCCCTAAACTTGAAATGATGTCTCCAGCCCCATGCTACTTCTTCAAAACCGCTTTTCCTGATGCCGTCCCTATATGAATAAGGGGGCTGTCACTGCCGCGGACAAAGGATTTTTTGATATAAACCTGGTTGCCGTTGTGATACTCTTCCTCTTCGTCGAAATCATAGGGTGATTCGATATGCCCCTTACCGGGCCGATACGAGAATTCGAAATTGCCTTTGATTTCATGGCCATTGTACATCAGAATCGCCCTGCCCGAGGCCGAACCGATCCGGATGTCATATTCCGGAGTCTCGGCCAGATCGACCCGCACTGTTCCCGAGGCAGTCCCGAACACGGCATCATCCTCGATAATTATCCCGGTGGCGCTGATATCCCCCGAGGCAGTGTTGACATCGAAAACGCCGGAACAATTATCAATGTAAATATTTCCCGAGGCGGTATTGACTTTGAAGTCGCCCATCATATCCGCAACTTCGAAACTTCCCGAGGCGGTCGTGTACTCGATTTCGGTTCCTTCCGGAACACGGACAAGCCATTTCGAGTCGCCTGATGATGACCCTTCAATGACTTCTTTCAGTTCCAAAACCGATGAGCTTTCATGGAATCTTGGCCTCATGGCGCCTTTGGGCCGGGTGTGCTGGACAAAGGTGGCCGTGATTTCATCAGCCGGCCCCTTTTCGATAATGCAGTTCCCGGAAACCGTATTGATTAATACGCTTTTTTTGGCTTCAAACGTTTGAGTGGTTTCCTCGCCGAACACCGCGGATTCACACAAAACCAGCAGTAAAACTGCAATTAAGAGAGGAATTTTTTCTGACAATAACATAGGACCTCCGGTGTTTTATAAGATTGACTACCTTTGAATACGAAAACGCGGAGGTTCTGTTTCGAATATAAAGCGAGAGGATTTTCGCCTTGATTGACTTTGAACGAAATTGGTGGAAATGGTCAATACTGCAGTTCGGGAGCCCTGACCGAAGCCCTGAGGTGTAGGATTTCGTCGAAGACCCTGAATCATTGAAGGGAGCGTAGCGAGAAAGCTCCTGATATTGATTATTTCCCCTCTTGAGAGGGGTGCCCGAAGGGCGGGGTGTGTTCTTGGGATGTGATAACTGTGCAGATCCGGCAGGTCACATTCCCGATTAAAATCGGGAACAAGACCTGCCGCAACATTGACGTTTAGATCTTTTCATCATGATGACGAATAAAAAACGTTCCGGCGGGTCTTGCTCCGCCGAAGGCGAGAGTGTGACCCGCCGGTAAGAAAAATCACCAATCCTTCCAGACGGGTATAATGCCGGTCCCACTACTCAAATAGTCTCCCGCACTCGACCAGGCCCAGTCCGCAGCATTTTCGACAAGGTTGGCCTTGATTGGATTGTTATGGATATATTCCAACTTTTTATAAAACACTTCCTCTGAGAAAATAGCCACTCTGTCATATCGCGGCATCCAAAGACTGTCCGTTAAAAAACCATAATCCCTTGAGACTTTTTGTGCGGTGAATTTCTTAAAATCCCGCATGAATGATGAGAGTTTATTGCCCTCAATGAAAATGAGCAAATGAATGTGAGTCGGCATCAGGCAATATGCGGCAATTTTTCCTTGATATTTATTCGCACAGAAATCCAGTGAATTGGCAATACTGGTCAAGAATTCGGAATTTTTTCCAAATGCCTGGTGGTTCTTAAAAGTTGTCGTGACAAAGAAGCATTGACCGAGATTTTGATCTTTAAACCTTAATCCCATTTTATTGACGGCAGGTCACATTCGCGATTAAAATCGCGAACAAGACCTGCCTTAACATTGATGGCTGATTGATGATGGCTTTGGAAATAAGGAGCGAAATTCCGGATCAAACC
>JBFMFJ010000429.1:0-3188 GCA_040752235.1 Candidatus Zixiibacteriota bacterium
AGGCGAACCATATCCTGGTTCCATACTTCGTTATAATGAGGAGTGGTTCAGTGCCTCGACAGTCCAGCTTTCGATTGTCCGCGACAGTCGTGATCTTCCCGAGTTTGCCACCAGAGGCTCAGTCCTCTCATATTCTTTTGAAAAAACCGGGAGATTTCTGGGCGGTTTTTGGCAGTATGACAAACATATGGTATCACTGTCAAAATTTATCCCTCTTATAGGGAATATTGCGCTGGCCGGAAAGCTTTCCTATGGGGTAGTTAATTCTCGCGGTGACGACAGTACCATTCTTATTTCGGAAAGATTTTCTCCCGGCGGAACCGGTTATACCGGTATTATAAGAGGATATGATGATGGTTCCCTGACGCCGGACACTATGATGATTACTATGGATACGGCCAAATACTATATCTGGCCCGATACGACGTTTACCGAAGAACCATATCAGACCGTCGTAACCGTCGATACCAGCCTGGCTACCGTCCGCGGCAAATATTTGCTGGTGGGCAATCTGGAGCTTCAGATACCGGTGATTCAAAACCAGTTATATTTGCTGGGATTTTTCGATATCGGTAATTCATGGTTGTACAGAAAAGATATAAGTCTTAATGACCTTTATAAAGGTGTTGGTCTTGGCTTTAGACTGGTCGTTCCCGGTATTGGCACTCTCGGTTTTGACTTTGGATATGCATTGGATGAGCAAGTTAATCCGATTAATGGAGCAGTCAGACAGGGACGCGGCTGGAAACCGCATTTCCAAATCGGAACGACTTTCAGATAGTATAATAATCACAATAAAATAGAAAGGAAGGAGCCCCAATGAACAAAGGTAAGGCCAGCATAATGGTTACCGCTCTGGCCATAATAATCTTCTCCGTGCTTTCCTCAACCAGCCAGGCTCAGATCGGAAAATTCGGCTATATCGACTCCAATAGAATTTTCGCCGAATACAAGGAATGGGCCAAGGCACAGGAAGAGTTCAATACGCAGTACAAAGCCTGGGATGATGAAGCCAAGGAAATGCAGAAAGAATACGAGGATATGATAGATGAGTATGATAAACAGAAACTGATTCTTTCTGCCGAGAAGAAAAAAGAGCGCGAAGCGGCTATCGAAGCCAAACGCCAGAGCCTGGACGCCTTTACCCGTGAGATATTCGGACCGGGCGGAACCGCCGAAAGAAAGAACAAGACTCTGGTGCAGCCGCTGGTCGATAAAATCAACGCTGCTATCGAGCAGGTTGCCACCGAGGGCAATTTCGATTTTATTTTTACCTCCGAAGCTCTGGCCTACGCGAAAAAAGATTTCGACATCACCGATAAAATTATCGAATTGCTCGAGGAAGAATAAAAATCGGTTTATGAGTCGTGGGTATCAAACTTGAAGAACTGGCGAAACTGACCGGCGGCCAACTTGTCGGCGATGGTTCGATTATCATCGAATCGGCCGCGCCGATTCATACCGCTCATGCCGGACAGATCAGCTTTGTCGCCAATAAGAAATATATCAGGTATCTTGATACGACTGCCGCTGCGGCAGTCGTTTTGTCATTGGATATCGACTATGACAAAATTCCGGTAATCAAACACAAAGACCCTTACCTGGCTTTTGCCATTATTCTTGATAAACTCTACCCGGATGAAGCCATAACCGAAACCGGTATTCATCCGTCTGCCGTAACGGCGCCATCTGCAAAAGTCGGAAACAACTCTTCCATTGGCGCCCTCTGTTATGTCGGCGAGAATTCTGAAATCGGAGATAATACTCTCGTCATGCCAAAAGTATACATTGGCAAGCAGGTTAAAATAGGCAATAACTGCAAAATTTATCCCGGCGTGAACATTCTCGATAAGACTGTCATTGGCGATGACGCCATCATTCACAGCGGCACCGTGATCGGTTCTGACGGCTTCGGTTTTGCCCGGCATGAGACCGGTATCAAGAAAGTCAAACAAATCGGCTGGGTCGATATTGGCGACGATGTTGAGATCGGCTCCAATGTTTCGGTGGACCGCGGCGCGCTGGGACCGACCCGCATCGGCAACCATGTCAAAATAGATAATCTGGTTCAGGTTGCGCACAACGTCGAAATCGGCGATTATTCCATAATTGTCGCACAGGTGGGTATCTCCGGTTCGACCAAACTGGGCAAAGGCGTTATCCTGGCCGGACAAGTCGGTTTGGTGGGACATATCGAACTTGGCGATGGCGTCCAGGTTGGGGCGCAGTCCGGTGTCACGAGAAATATCGAGCCGGGGGGTAAAATCCTGGGTTCGCCCGCCCGCGATTTAATGGAGCAGGGCCGGATCGAGGCCTGCCTTCACAAGCTCCCGGAATTATTCAAACGCGTCCGCAAGCTGGAAAAGCAATCGGAAAAAGAATAAATTCTGAGGAAATCATCCGCGACAGCAAATTATAAAATAAAAACACCCGCGATATCAATCGGGGGTGTTTTTCAATAGGGTAATTTACAAATCAGACAATTCTCATTTATCATCGAACCGGCCTAGAATGGCAGGTCATCATCCTCGGCGCTCAAATCGGCCTCGGGCGGAGCCTCGGGCGGCATCTCAGGACCGGGGCCGGGACCGCCGGCGGCTTGATCACGGCCACCGAGAAACTGCAACCGCTGAGCCACTATTTCCGTCGTATAACGTTTATTGCCGTCCTTGTCTTCCCATGACCTGGTCTGGATACGTCCCTCCAGATATACCGACCTTCCCTTGGCCAGATATTCCTTGGCAATCTCTGCCTGGCGTCCCCAGACGACAATATTATGCCATTCGGTTTTATCCTGCATGACGCCGTCCTTGTCGCGCCATTTTTCCGATGTTGCCAGTGAAAATGTGGCTACAGCCTGCCCCCCGGGTGTATAGCGAAGCTCCGGGTCCTTGCCAAGATTCCCAATAAGAATAGCTTTGTTTACTCCAGCCATATAGCACCTTTCCTTATGAGATTATAAGAATGTGTCACGGAATATAATCCACCCTCCGCCCGCTGTCAATCACCAAGTCCCCCGATGTCGATGTTTTTTGCTTGTTCATGTAATATAATCGTATTATTATCTGACAAATTACGAGGAAAATAATATGGAATCGCTGAGATTAAATGAAAAAGAGACTGCCGCGATACTGGACCGATTTCTTATTGATAAACTGGCCGAATCCGGACTGACAGGATATGTCATA
>JBFMFJ010000430.1:0-3178 GCA_040752235.1 Candidatus Zixiibacteriota bacterium
CGGTGGGACAAAAATAGGCATTATACTGTCATAATTCCTGTCATCTTTGACCACACTTAAGGCCGCTTTGAATGATTGCCCCCCGGCTCCGGCCACCAGATCAAGGGGATTATTTACATCACCCTGTCCCGTAAGGGCTTTTTTAAGTTTTCTTTTGGTTTCTCCGGCATATGGCGGCAGTTGTAACCCCAGGCCGACCAGCGCATCGGTGGCGAGCAGCGCCGGGCCTCCGGCATTTGAGACAATAGCTACACGGTTACCTTTGGGAATCGGCTGATTGGCCAGCGCGGATGCCACATCAAACATTTCTTCAACCGAAGAGACTCTCATAACGCCGCACTGGTCGAATAAAGCATCAACCGCGACATCAAGCTCCGCCAGAGCACCGGTATGCGATGATGCCGCTCGGGCGCCCTGAAGGGTTCGGCCCGATTTGACTGCCACGATAGGCTTGGTTCTTGAGACTTCTCTGGCTATTTTGGTGAAGCGTCGCGGATTACCAAAATTCTCAAGGTATAAAAGAATGACCTCGGTGTGCGGATCATCTTTGCAGAATTCGAGAATATCATTGGCCGAAATGTCGGCTTTGTTGCCAATAGAGGCGAACATGGAAAATCCCAATCCCAGTTCCCGGGCATGATTTAAGATGGCTTCGCCCAGCCCTCCCGATTGGGAAATAAAACCGACATTGCCCCGCAAGGCAGCCGTCTTGCCAAAAGTGCAGTTCAGGCTGTATTCGGGATCGGTGTTGATGACACCATAGCAATTTGGCCCGATCATTCTTATCCGGTATCTTTGACAGATCTCGATCAGTTGATTTTCCAGTTCGACTCCGCGGCCGCCGACTTCCTTAAAGCCTGCCGAAATGACAACCATGCCCCGCACCCCTTTGCTGCCGCATTTTTCGGCCATATCGGGGACGACGTCTCTGGGAACCACCATGATGGCCAAATCGACAGCGTCGGGGACATCCAGAATGGTGGAATAACATTTGATTGAATGTATAACGTCATAATTGGGATTGACAGGAAAGACTTTTCCGTTAAATTCATTTACGATAAGGTTATGGAGAATTTCCCGTCCAATTGTCCCCTTCCTGGCCGAGGCGCCGATAACCGCAACCGATTTCGGTTTAAAAATATATTCCAGACCATTCATTTAAGGTCCTTTCTCTGACCGGGTTTTTAATTTTATATCACCGGACCAGTTGCCGCGCCGGTTTTCCCATATTTGCTTTGCAAACAACCATTTATACGGTCGCTTGTCAAGTTTAATTTGGCCGTGAAAATAAACTGATTAATACTTGATATTATAAGACTAATAAATGAAATTCGGCTGAGAGTTCATTCGGAATCTACAAAGTATAAAAAACTTTGGAATTAGAACAAAAACTATTTCTTTTTTTGTTTTTTTTTATTATAATTCTATTGACCTAATATCCCTCCCAAGACGGTGTCGTCGAATTTTCGGCGGCACCGTGTTTTTTAAACGCAGTAAATACGACAGTGCATTTATATTCTGTTTTTGCTTCAGAAATCGCCATGATTTGGAACTTTTTGAAATTTTTATTATTGACATAAATCGGGTTGCGTAATATATTTAACCATCTTGCAAATTACCTCACTTGCTGATAAAAATCAGCGTTGGTCGGGCAGTGTTTATTTGGCGGTGGGTTGTTTGATGCCACAAACTACTGGTTTGTTACTTCAGCGGTTTAACCGGAAGTAAAAAATTATTTTAGTGAACAGGAGCTTGACGTTAAACCCCATTATATATTGGAATATATGAAGGAGGTGATTGCCAGGTAAGAGAAAGGTACGTCTAAAATCACAGTGATGTGATTTTCATTTTCCAATTAACTTAAGTTACTTATTTAATGACTGATTCTCTCAGGAGATAAGTTGGGAACTAAATGTTGAGGTCTTCGAAAGGAGAAAAAGAATGACAAAGAGATTATCGGCAATTATCATACTCTCCTTGTTAATTGTCGCCTTTATGGCAATTAGTGTCTTTGCTGCGAAGACTGCCGATAACAATGTCTGGAAGTACAGGGAATATATTACCAAGAATTCCAAGACTAAATTGGCCGGCGCCGAGCGTGAGATCGGCTATGCTACTCCCACCGGTGACGGCACTTTGGGTTTTGACGGCGCGCAGTCCGCTTCACCTGGTATCCAGGTCGGTATCACGACCTATGATCTCCAGAGCAATACCCGTATGAACCGTCAGATTGATTGGCGCGGAACCCAGAATGTGCATATGATCTGGATGAAAGCGACAACCATGGTTGGATCCAGTCTGGATCGTGGCACCGGCTATGAAATGTATGATTCGGATCTCGGTTCGTTTACATTTCAGGGAACCGGCGGCGGTTGCGATATTCACCCCCGCCTTGGTCCCGGCGTCAACTATTCAGGTTATGTCGGTATGGATGTTGATACCGAAGGTAAAATCGTAATTGGCAACCATCATGATGAAGGTGCCGGTTATGCTTCGACCGTCTGGTATGACTTTGAGCCGGCTGCTTGTTTCTTCTCGCCTTATAAGAGAAGAGTCCCCGATTCATTAATGAGCTACGGGATCTCCCCCGCTGATATCGCCATCGGCGACAATGACCTTATCTGGCCGCAGATGGAATATCATGTGTTTGACGGCGATACCGTGACTCACGTTTTCTCGGAGCAATCGACCAACACTATCAGACCGTCGATTATTACCTACTTCAGAAGAGTCGGTTCTGATACTCTCGGCACCTGGGATTATCCTCCGAAGGTTGTCGATACTGTTGCCGTGATCGGCCAGAGCGTGGCCGCGTCACGAGTCAGCGGCAAAGTTGCTCTGGTCTGGCAGGCGCCTCCGGGTGCATACCCCGGCGATCCGGAATCCAATGTCCGTAACTGGACTGATCCCGGTCTTGGTGTCAACCAGCGCATTAATGACATTTATTATTTGCTGTCGACCAACATGGGTGCCTCGTGGGATCCTAAGGTCAACATGACTTCCTATGACTCCACGGTCGGCGGCTTCCTCGGCCACGGCGATATGTCCGTCCTGATCGACAGCGACGACATTCTGCATATTCTTTGGCCGGCCCGTGTTATTGATCCCACTGATCCGACCGTCGGCGGCCTCGGAGCTTATACCTATTTCTGGGGCTCCCGTATGCTTCACTGGGATG
>JBFMFJ010000431.1:0-3155 GCA_040752235.1 Candidatus Zixiibacteriota bacterium
CCCGCAAATGAGTGATGAAGCTGCGGCCCAGGCGGGTATTTATCGAAGTGACAGGCAATTGATGCGGGATAGAGTAACGGCCGGATTGAAGGTTCTCCTGAATAATGAGCTTTGCGATAATAAACGTGTTGCCGCGATCGGTTATTGTTTCGGCGGCGGGACGGTGCTGGAACTGGCCCGATCTGGCGCGGAAATTGCCGGGGTGGTCAGTTTTCACGGGAATCTCGATACGCCGGATCCTTCCGTGGCGAAAAATATACGCTGCAAGGTGCTGGTCTGTCATGGGGCGGATGATCCTTATGTCCCGATGGAGCAGGTCACCGGATTTTTCGATGAAATGCGTGCGGCCGGGGTCGATTACCAGTTTATTGCATATTCCGGGGCGGTGCATGCATTCACCAATCCGGGTTCCGGCGATGATCCATCAATAGGTGCTGCGTATAATGCCAAAGCGGACCGCCGCTCCTGGGAGCATATGAAAGTATTCTTCAATGAGTTGTTCGAGTAGATGATTTTCATGCTTCCAGATAAAGTCCGGAACTGTACTTATCAATAAAAAAGGCCGGCGCCGGTATCCGGCGCCGACCCTTTGATAGGCGAATGATGCGGTTGGGGATTTATCTGAGCATATTTGTTCCGTCCAGAATTCCGATTGCCTCCGAGCCGGTAGCTTTACTCGCGAATTGCTCGCCGCCGCACCAGACATTGGCCATGTAACCATCGCGGTTGCCGGTGCCGACATGGAGCCACTTGAATAGCCGGCCCGAGCCGGGCTCAGTGAACGGCATCAGTTTCTGGTATATCATACTCGATGACCAGCAGCCTCCCTGATTAAGTCTCCCATCATGTGTTTCACGGACCTCGGCCGTCAATGGATCGCCGATTGGTACACTGTTAATAGGGTCGAAGGGAATGACGGTAAGAGTTCCGGCGGCCCGGAAATTCATAAAGTAGGAGCCATCCGGGTCAACTCTGACAGTCTGGGTCATCTGGACCGGCCCCTCGACATAAACATAGTCCATCGGTCCGGAGGAGCAAAACGGGCGCGGCACCATCTGGCCATAGTTAATTACAAAATCCTGGACATAGGTATCACTCACACGTGGCAACGCACCCAGTACGTTTATGATAAGAGCATGTCCGTCGGTCCCGATCGGGACATCGGCTCCGACATTCTCCAGCGGTCCTTCGATAAATCCGCGAATTTCAACCGGAAGTTCATTGTATATTTCTTTCATAATAGTGCGGAAGGGCGCGTCGTTAATTTGCCGGGTAGGAATGATTCCGGTGGAGGGATCAACCAGCCCGCTCCGAATAAGGTCGACCATGATAAACTGCTCGGCCTTTTCCCAGCTTAGAACCTGATGATCGGCAGTTCCGGGGATTTGCACCTCAAAATGAGCATTGGCGATAGTCCATTCGCCCATTTTGAAAAAGCGAATATGGAAGCGAAGCGGTCCATAGGGTCCGCAGGCAAGTTGAACCGGATTTCCCGTCCATTCTTCCCCGGTCGCATAAGCGGTCTGCATATCGCCTATGGCATCCTCCCAAACGCAGTTGAATGGCGGCAGGTCGGGATATCCGAAATCAGTTCGGTTTCCATTGAGGGACATCAGCGCGGTGCGGATATCACGCGGATCGGCATGACCGCAAAAAATGAGATTGATCGGATCCTGAGGATTACCGGAAAAGTCGGTTCCGGTATAGGGCCAGAATTCAAAACCGCCCTGACTGGTTTCGACCATGACCAGTCCGGCCGGCGCCGGATAGAAGGCATTCGTCTTAGCCGTGGCGACCAGAGCCGATATTTCATCATCAATGGTGGACATATTAATATTACCACTGTTAATGGGTTCCGTTGACTTTTCGCAGCCGTTGACTACCAGGGTCAAAATAATCAATAATAAACTTAGCTTTTTCATTACATTGCTCCTTTTGAAAAATTCCTTGTTTGAGTTCGATGGCTTTTGGTCACCTTTTGCCTCATGTCGCCTCCTTCCGGATTTGGTTGAAATTTCGTTTATCAATTTTGGCTTTCTTCCAAAGCAAGCCGGGTGCCTAAATTCGGCATTCTACTTGTATAGCTATATTTACTTGTGGGACAATAGCATAACCTTTCGAACGGTTTGTCGCAGAGATCTATGTCCATGGATATAAACTATACAGGTGGTTAGCGGTGATTTGATTCGCGGAAGAAAACCCGGCGAATTATTCGCCTTGACTTTGTATTAATTGATTCGCTTAATATATATGTATATAACATCTTTCCCCGGAGTTTAGATTGTCAGACGCGAACGACAAGAGCGGGCTTCAAAACGCCCTTGATGAGTTGAGAAGTATCAATCGAATAATCGACAAAATTTGCCGTGTTTGTGAAACCAATCATATAATGACTATCATTATTGATGAACTGGTTGGCATCACGGACGCAACTCAGGGGGTTGTTAACCTTGTATCGAAGTTGAAAGATGAAGATCTTGTAACGGTGGTGCGCGGTAAACAGTCACATCCCGAAGAAATTCCCTTTCGCGTCAGCAGCATGATTTCCGGGTGGGTACTGAAGGAAACGAAAATCCTCAAAATTACTGATCTTGATACGGATGAGAGATTCAAGGGTTTGGATTCGGAGGGGGGGAGATTCAAATCGATTCTCTGCTGTCCGATGGTTGTGCGTGGGGATATTATCGGACTGACGACACTGGTTCGGGATAAGTCAAAAGGGCCATTTAGTGAAGATCAAAGCCGCCTGGCGGGAATAATTGTCTCACAGACGGCGCAAATTCTAAGTAATGCATTGCTGCTGGAGGAGCTGGCCCGCAAGAATGAGCTGCTGGAACTGTCACAGCGGCGATTGAGTGAGGAAAATATCCGTCTGCAATCTGAGGTGGGCTCGGTATATTCATTTGAAAGTATTGTCGGTAAATCGGAGGCGATCAAACGGGTCCTGATGACTACCTCGAAGGTTTGCCGGAATGATTCGCCGGTACTTATTACCGGCCCGACCGGGACAGGCAAGGAGTTGATCGCCCGAGCTATACATTTTAACAGCGCCCGCAAGGACAAGGCGTTCGTGGTCAAAAACTGCGGCGTCAAAACGGAGTCGCTTCTGGAGGCGGAATTGTTCGGTTATGTCAAAGGCGCTTTTACCGGAGCTG
>JBFMFJ010000432.1:0-3146 GCA_040752235.1 Candidatus Zixiibacteriota bacterium
CGGTCATCACCGGTCCTTTTTTATTCAGTAAATTTGCCTGGCCAGCTTGACTATCTCCCAGTATGGCGGAGAGTAGCCGTTCTTCTTTTTGAATTCATCAGCCTGAATTATCAGCATTTCCACGGCGGCCGAATGTCGGCTTGAAAACCATGTGTTGCGAAGCGCCGCCGTGGTGCTCATACCCTCGGGAACCGGTCCAACCGAGCCGAATTGATTGAGCAGCGAGCTATATAATTTAAGAACTCTTCCGATGGGAAGCATATACCAATCATATTCAAGTTTCTCGCCGTGGTCAGCGCTTTCCAGCATTATATCGACAACCGCATTGTCCAGCCGGTCCTTAAATAACGTCTCATAGTCACGCCATTCCGCCACCACCCTTAGCTGAGGGTCATACTCCAGATCAGAGGGTTCTTCGAACGTAAAATTCCTGATTCCGAAGGCCCACAGCCACGCTTTGACTCCGGGACTTGATATATGCGAAAGCGCCGTCCAGAGATTTATCCCGACATGACGGTAAGCATCAGAGACAACCTCGGAACAGAAAAGCTTTGATGGTTCTTCGGTATCCATGGCAAAATCATAGGGAATATGCTTTTCGCCGGCTCTTTTCATGGCATACCGGGCGGCCTCATGCGGCAGCATCGGATCGGAAACCATAAATGGTAAATCGGACCGAAGCCGCATCACCATCACCCGTAATTTTGTGTCTCTGATGTAGTCATCGATAGAGGCAATAGCCACGCCCTTTTCAATATGCGATTCCACAATCGACACCTCGCCCGTGCTGTCATCGACATACGCCAGAGCCGCATGCGAAAAGTTGCCGGGGTAATCATTGCCGCGGGCAATCAAAGCCGAGGTCGGCGCACCCCCGCGGGAAATGAGAATATCACCGCTGTGAATTTCGACGCCAATTATTTCGGCTGATGGTGTCACCGAAGATTCATTTGCACCCAAAACGGTCTGCTGCACCAATTCCTTTGGAGCCTGCATCATCACTTCTTCGATTGCCGTTCTCCCGCCATACAAGAGCCGATAAATACAATCCCGGGCCGTGGGTGAGTTCATATCCCAGTCTAAAGACTGTTCTTTCGCAAGTGTTCTCATTAGACTGAATCTTTTTATATACTCATTCAAACTACCAGGGCAGGCCGCCAGGAAAACCCCCTGCCGGAAAAATGCATTTTCAAGCTTGGCAAACAAAGGGGCACCCGGTTCCAGATTACCATTCTTTAATTGAATGAGCAGGCTATCGATAACGGTGAATCCGGCGTGGATCTGCGGCGCCAGTGCCGTACATTCTATTTGGCGGGCCTGTTTAAAAGCCGTCTCGAGTTCGGACCAGTATTCATCGCGATTCCAGGCGAAGGACTGTTTCTCGGAATCAATCGGCACCGGCGGATCGGAATCGGGGATAAGAAGCAGCGCATATATGACACACAATAAGGCAACGATTCCAATTGATAATTTTGTAAATCGCGATGACATAATTCAATTATCCCCCTATCCCTTGGTTGCCTTATTAGTAATTGAGTCCAAATAATGTAAATAGCGGGCCCCAAAAGGGCAAAATAAAAAAGTAACCGGAATAATAACAAAGCCGGCCATCGGCCTTGATTTATATTGCCGGAAGATGCTTCAGATATAATATTACAAAAAAATGAAAGTAGGCATTTCTCGGACCATGGAAGGAACCTGTCTTAGACGAACATGGTTTAAGATTACGAGTGTAATATGATTTTTTTGCTTATTGTTATTATCGTTTTGTCCCTGATGTATGGTTATATCGGGTGGCGGCTGATTATTCCCGCCGCATTCGGCACCCCTGTCAATATTATCTTATGGAGTATCCTGGTTGTTTCACTGATATTGCCATTCCTGCCGATTATGCTGCGCTTCCGCGGCACCGGAGGTTTTCTAGTTGATGCTTTCGCCTGGATCGGCTATCTCAGTTTCGGTTTCTTTACTCTGCTTTTCGCGGTTCTTCTCACAAAGGATTTGATATTTCTGCTCGGCATCGGTATTCAAAAGGGAATTTACCTGGTCCGTCATATTTTCGACTCCGGCACGACCGCGGTCGAAGCGGCTGATCCGACCCGCAGACAATTGCTGACCAATTCCATAAATGCCGGATTGCTGGTTTTTACCGGGGCCTTGACCGGCTATGGCATGTTCGAGGCCTTGCGCAAACCGGAAGTTGTCGAGCTTGATATTCCCATCAGGAATCTGCCGAAAGAATTCCACGGTTTCCGTATCGTACAGATAACGGATATTCATGTCAGCCATACCATCAAGCGTAATTTCGTGCAGACGGTTGTGGATCAGGTGAACGGACTAAAACCTGATCTTGTCGCCTTGACAGGAGATCTGGTCGATGGCTCAGTCGGGCAGCTTCGCGATGATGTCGCTCCGCTGGCCGATTTGAAGGCACTTCATGGCTTATATTTCATCACCGGCAATCATGAATATTACTCGGGCGTCTATCAATGGATTGATGAAACCGCCAGACTCGGATTCAAAGTGCTTATAAACGAGCATGTGATCATCGAGCGAGGACTGTCCCGAATACTGCTTGCCGGCGTTACTGATTTCACCGGCGGCCAGTTCAGCAAGGAGCATATTTCAGACCCACACAAAGCAATAGCCGGCGGGACCGATGGTGATGTCAGAATTTTGCTGGCCCATCAACCCAAAAGTATCTTCGAGGCCGCCAAAGCCGGTTTTGATTATGTGATATCCGGGCATACGCACGGCGGCCAGTATTTCCCCTATCATTTTCTGGCGGCCTTGGCTCAGCCGTATATATCCGGCCTTCATCAATACGAAAACACCAAAATCTATGTCAGCAAAGGAACCGGATACTGGGGACCGCAGATACGCATCGGTGCCCGCTCCGAAATCACGGTTCACCGATTGATGCCGGGTTGATGAGTCGGCGAACAGGCATCCTTTTGATGTGTTCATTTCGCATATCCACAAAGCCTCAATCGTCGAAATAAATTTCAAATAATATTGTATAGTTCATCGTAGATATGACCATTAGGGCTGATTTATCTTGACAATGATATTAAAGACAATCAAATTTCAGACTATGGGCATGGCCGAAATACCATGTTTGCGACAAGGTATAGGAATTTCTTCAA
>JBFMFJ010000433.1:0-3144 GCA_040752235.1 Candidatus Zixiibacteriota bacterium
TATTTCGTAATACTATCGCTTTCGATCCGCAAACCATAAAATTTGTCAACTGGTTTAATATTGAATACGCAGACGCCAAGGCGTCGCTTTCGGAAGAGGAGTATCTTAATCTGATTCAGGAAGAATACGAACAGTGGTCC
Source organism: Candidatus Zixiibacteriota bacterium (assembly GCA_040752235.1). GTDB lineage: Bacteria > Zixibacteria > MSB-5A5 > GN15 > PGXB01 > PGXB01. The sequence continues at coordinate 141 of JBFMFJ010000433.1, forward strand.
ATGGACTCTTCGGAAATAAAACTTTCGCCGGGTGACAATATTTTACAGGTATCGCCGGGAAATCTTATATGGGCAAGCTATATCGATACTCTTGATAACTGGGGTATTACCGACACCATCGAAGCCCAGTCGGCCTATGGAGGGTGGGCCGGGCCGGTGAAAGGCACCTGGACATCATCCGGAAATCCTTATGTAATCGTCGGGGATATTGAGATTCAGTACAATGATACTCTCCTTGTCGAGAACGGGGTGGAGATATTATTCCTGCCGGATGTGTCGCTCACGATAAATTCCGGCGCGTATTTTACTGTGCAGGGTTTGGAAGAAGACAGCGTAAGAATACGTGGACGGTCACTGTCTTCTGATTCTTCCTGGGGAAGGATTTACGGTTATTCCGGGGAAGTTGACCTCAATTTTGCAACCATCGATAATGCCTATTGGGGATTGCAAAGCAACGGCATGCTAAGGATGAACAATTGCCGGGTTTCCAAGTGCGGAATCGGCTCCGGGAATGCTGTTATTGCAAACGGACCAGTCGATATCCTAAATTGTCGTATTCTGGATAATATGGCGCAGGGTATCTGGTTTAACGGCGCCACCGGCTCAATGATTGGCGGCGAGGTTATTGGCAACGATGATATCGGGATATACCTCCGATATTGCAGCGGCCTGTCGCTGGGAGGAATAGTAGTTTCCAAAAACTCCGGCTACGGCATTTATTCATATTCATCACAGGTTCGGATAGACAGTGTACAAATTACAAATAATTTGAATTTCGGTCTGAGAATTTCAGCGTATTCATCTTCCGACACCCGCGTCCCTATTATCAATTACAGCCAGCTTTATGGCAATGCAACATATGATATTTGTAATTATACCGGTCAGCAGATCGATGCCCGGTACAATTGGTGGGGACATGCGACGGCCGAGGAAATAGATGCCGGCGGTAATCCCAAAAATCTCAGCAGAATATATGACTATTTCGATTACAATAGTTATGGCATGGTCAATTACAGCAGTTGGGCCGGGCCACCGCTGGTTATCGAAGTCCTGGCCGGGCCATATGAAGGAGAATATCTGCTGGTGGACAGCACGGCCTTCGCCTGGACGGCATCAGGATCCGATACGCCTGCGGAAATGATTCTTTACTCTTTCAAGATGGATTTGATGCCTTACAGCGACTGGGGTCATGATACTTCAATAACATATTCTTCCATAGCTGAAGGTTATCATCAATTTACGATAAGAGCCCTGGACACGGCGGCAAACATTGCCACGGAAGAGGTAAATTTCGCGGTTGATTTAACTCCGCCGGCAACCGAACTGGTAGACGGGCCCGGTGACGGAGGGTGGTCGAACAGCAGTACCGTGACATTTGGATGGCTCGGCACTGACAACGTCACCCCGCGCGAATTACTTCAATATTCATCCAAAATGGACACCGATACATTTACATCTTACGGCTACATGAAATCAATAACCTATGACGAACTAAGTGAAGGTGAACATAGTTTCGAGGTTCGCACCCGGGATCTGGCCGGGCATATAGATTCGACTTCAATTTCAATTGGATTCACGGTCGCTCTGACCGATTTGACCCCCGTCTCCATGGGATTTCCCCTCATAGGTGTGCCGGACAGTAATATAACAATATCCTGGACAGTCGGTAATATCGGCACCGGGCCAGCCCTGGGTCACGGTGACCGAGTATACATATCATATGATAACCAGATCGGCAATGATTCCGTTATAGTATCAAATTACTATGGCGATACCCTTTTCCACGACAGCACGTACACAACCGAGACAACAATAAGCCTGCCATCAACAGAAGGATATTACTGGTTTGTTGTGGAGACCGATTACAATAACAGAGTATTTGAGGAGGGCGGGGAGAGCAACAACCTCCTGATTTCTTCAGATTCAATCTGGTCCAGGATTCCGCCGAGACCGGATCTCAGAGTGACGAGTATTGATGTTCCTCAGGACGGATGGACGGGTCAGTTTATCGATGTGAGCTGGACAGTCATGAACTATGGAGATTCGAGCGCGGGAGGCGCCTGGACCGATAAGATATATATAGCATTGGACAGTGCATTCCAGAACCTGCAAAATTGGATGACTTTCGAGTATTCCGAAGGTCTCGGAATCGGCGAAAGCTATACGCATATTCACCCCATTCAAATTCCGGAGGATAAACCGGGCGAGTACTGGGTAAAGGTGGTTGCCGACTTTTCTCAAACAGTCGACGAGTATGAAGCGGAAAATAATAATGTCAGGATTGCGGATAGTACGGTCATCATATATCAAACACCATTTCCTGATCTTCAGGTAGATTCCATATCAATGCCGGATTCCGCTTCCTCGGGACAATCTATTGCAGTCGAATGGCTTGTCAGGAACCACGGCAGCGGCCCCACTGATGCTCCTGTGTGGTACGATTGTGTCTATCTGTCAGGCGACACCGTGCTTGGCGATGACATTTTCGCGGGGTGTTTTGCCAACCCATATTATCTAAATTCGGGTCAAAGCTACCTCCGAACAGGGGAATTCGAAATTCCATGGAATTTCGGAGGAATGTATTATATTAGAGTTGTAACTGATGCCTCTCATCATGTCAATGAGCATTATCTTGAATCCAATAACTACACTTTCAGCAATGAACGGATTTTTATTGAGTATCAAACCGAACCGGCTCCGGATTTGGCGGCCGAACTTAATCAGTCTCCTTCAAACGCCTGGGCAGGAGCCCCGATTATTATTGAATGGACCGTTTCAAATGTCTCGGAAATCCCTGCCGAATCGGGCAGCCAGCAATATGACTGGGTCATGTTGTCGACGGACAGTGTCGCTGATGCATCGGATCTGTTACTCGGGAGTTTTGCCGGGCAAAATCTGCTGCCTGACTCAAGCTATTTCAGATCACGGACAATAACCCTGAGCGATACCCTGGGAGGGGATTACTACCTGTTCGTATGGGCTGATGCCCTGAATAAATATGATG
>JBFMFJ010000434.1:0-3125 GCA_040752235.1 Candidatus Zixiibacteriota bacterium
ATTTGAGTTAGGATCGGATTCTTCTTGACCATACATATTTTCCAACTCTTCGTCAGACAGATAATGCACGTTACAGCTCAGCTTGAAGTTGTATGCCTTCTGTTTGCCGAAGGTGATTTCTTCCGTATTGACCAGGTCAATATTGTCGAAATAATCCGATCTCATAAGTTTTATCATAAATGAGGCCAGGGCGTTAAGAGTAAAGCTGAAACCTTCGATCTCGGCCGGTTTGATTTCCGGATTCGTTTGCGTTTGCGCGGCCGAAGTATCGTTCGCGGCCTTCTTGGGCTGTTTCTGTTCGTTAAACTTCGCCAGCCAGATGAAATCCGGAACGTCCCTGGACAAATCTTCAAGTATTTTCACCCAGGCGCTGCGATGGCGGTCAAGACGCTCAACCGCTTCGAGACGATTGGTGATTTTGCCCTTGATATCCATCAAAGCATCAACCAGCCTGATATCCTTCTCGAGCTGAACCGTCCTGGCCCGGGCAATCTGCATCTGCCCGTTGAGCTCGTTGATCTTGTAAAGCTGCCAGGCTGAAACCGCCCCGAACATCATCAAAATGCCGACACCCGCGATAATGGTGTAAATACCGTGCTTGCCGAGAGAGAAGCCGCCTGACCGCTTACTGAACTGCTTGGGTAGAAGATTGATTTTAATCATCGTTGACATGGCCTCACCTCACCTTTCTCATCGCCAGACCAACCGGGACAGCCAGCATCGGGGCAATTTTTTCCGGCTCGAGATACTGAAACATTTCAGGATCATAATCGATGTTCCGGAGCGGATTGAGGATTTCAAGAGGTATACTTAACTTTGACTGGAGAAATTCCGGGAGGTACGGAACCAGTGATCCGCCCCCGGCAAGAACCATCCAGTCTATTTTATCGACTTTCGCCTGTGTTCTGAAGTAGGAAAAGGCCATTTCAAGGCCCGATATCAATTCCTCGGTCGAGGATATAATCGTCGCTTTGAGCATATCCTGGTCGATCGAGTCTTTCATCTCGCCCTTGATAGCCTTGCCGGCCAGCTCGGCATTCAGGCGGAATTCCTTCTGAATGGAATTATAAATTTCCCTCGTACCCGCCGAAATGTCGCGCGTCGAATGATACAATCCGTTGACAAGATACAGGACGTTGGTAACGTCATAACCCATATTAACCAGCACGGTTATGCGCTCCGGATCGATATCATAATTGTGAGCATAGGCATTCAGGAGAGCGAAGGCATCGATATCAACAACGACCGGATGCAGTCCCGCATCGAGAATCAGCTCGATATACGAGTTGAGAAATTCGTTTCGGGCCGCCACCAGAAGTATTTCCTGTTTCTTGGTCTCTTCATCAACCCTGATAACATGGTGGTCCAGAGTAACATCCTCGACGTCGAACGGCGAACGCTGTTCGGCTTCGAAAAGAATGGCCTGTTCCGCTTCCGAACCGGATTTTTTGTCAATCATGAACTTATCGGTAATGACACCATACCCGGAAATGGAAACGACAACATCCTTGATCTTGGGATCGATCTCATCGATCAACGACTGGATATTATAGATTACCGCATCGCGATCCTTGATCTCGTCCGAGACAATCGCCTCCGGAGGAAGTTCACGAATCCCCAAAGCGGATACCGAATGGTTGCCCTTGCTTCTCTCAAGCTGAACCAACTTGATCGAGTTGGCGCCAACATCCAGTCCGACGGTGCTTTTACTACTTCGTGTGAAAAACATAGGCGTCTCTTTATAATGGTCTAATTTTATTCATCTTACTATTTTATCGACATCTATTTATCAAAATTTACTGCCGGATTTACTCCCGCCGCTAAATTCGGCCCCAAAATTTCCGGATTCAGAAAAAACCTAATTCCTTCTTTATCTTATCGGTTACGGCTGCCGGTATATTAGCCCGATTTTATCCTAAATTAAAAAAAACCCCCGCAGAACTCTGCGGGGGTCTACCGGAGGATGAGAAAGAGGGAGCATCAATAATTATGAATAAATTCGACTTTTGACTTGCCCGTCGAGGCTAACACGCTGGCCCCCGACGTGTTAACTATACCGCTGCTGAGCGCTATCATATAAATATACCCGGAGCCCGAAGCCGACCCGTTTGATTGAAAAACAACCGCCGAATTCGGAAATGTGGCATAGAGATAGACGATTTCTGACGGCAGGGTATCGACCGAAACCAGTCCATCCGAGCCGGCATCATATGTATAGCTGCTCAGATTGGCCTGATCCTGGAAAAAAGTGATAATTTTTGACTGATTATCAAAGTAAATCCCGTATGGCTCCTTTTTCGTGATGGCTTCCGAACGGGCCATTCTCAAAAGCGAGACAATATCCTTGGTCTCCCCCCGAAATTTTATTCTCTGGACACTTCTGTCAAAAGAAGGGGCCGCCATAGCCGCCAAAATGCCAATAATTACGACACTTGCCATTAATTCCAGCAAGGTTATACCGCGTTTGGATAATAGTCTCTTCATGATCACCATTCCATTTTCTGGGTTTCTTTTGACAGGATATTTTGCATAAATTATGCCCCTGCGCCCAAAATATTGATGACCGCTTGTGAATTAGACTAGGGCATTGACCGATATGAGGTTATAATTAATGAAAGGTGATAAAAACCGGGGAACCACACCGTTAAGATCCCTGTTTTTTCATATATGTATAGGAAAAGCCCCATACAACTTGTTTATGACCAACAAATAATTGACAATATATGCTTTTTTTGTAAATTGATTAATATCGCCTGCATGTCCGCGTTTTTGAAAAAACATTGAAAGGAACCAAAATGAAATCATTCCTATATTATCTACTCACCCTCACTGCCATCTTCATCTTAAGCGCCGGAATCGCAGGAAGCTATGAGATCAAAAACCTGCGGGCGGCGCCTGTGATTCTTGAAAAACCTCAGAATATTATCAGTGATGCCGCATTAAGTTATTTAAAAGGAATGAATGAAACGCGGGTCAAGGTCTGGATTTTCTTCATTGATAAGGAAATAATGGATATTGATCAATTTCAGAAAGCTGCCTCTCGCATCAGCTTTTCGGATCATGTGGAAAAACGCCGTTCGAAAGTCGGTCTCGATAAACCGACCTTCGCCGATTTGCCTGTCTCC
>JBFMFJ010000435.1:0-3116 GCA_040752235.1 Candidatus Zixiibacteriota bacterium
CGGATACGGGGCATGAGTGGACAGATTATCATTCCAGCCGACTATGGCAACGGCGTGAGTAAGTTCGACCGGGTCATCGGGCGGCTGATAATGAACATAATTGATCATATATTCATCGTAGGCGGACTAGGCGGTCGCGATTGCGCCGTATTCCATAATTTTTCGTTTTATAGTATCAATCCGACCCAGGTCAGGTTCGGCGACATAAAATTCGACATCCCTTACATAATAGCGATGGTAGCTGTCATTGTATAGATTGGGCGGCGTCGTGAAAGACTGGCCGTCAATATCCCGCACGGCACCGTCGCCGCGCGATATGTAGGCGTCCGCCATGAGATAATAGCCGCCCTGGTGCACCGCAATTCCCTGCCCTGTCGGCGGATCGGCATCGGCATTGTAAAAGTCATTGAACCCATTCCACCAGTCGAGATGATATTCAGCCAGATTGGGTTCTCCGGATTCGCCGTTGTCGGTCCAGGCTCCGGTCATCTTCAGGTTACTCTCGATTGAGGCCATGGTTCCATGCGCCCAGCATGTCCCGCCACTCTGGTTTTTAACAGATGTTACATAGTTAATCCCGTCATAATTGCGCAGGTCAAAAACTGCAGGAAGTTCACTCTGGCCGGAAGGGCAGTTTGGAGCCGGACCGCCCCTGTATAAATATGATATTAAATAGGTGACGTCGATAATGTTGATGCTTCCCGAACTGTTGACATCAGCGGTAAGCGTATCGGCGGGTGCCGGACCGCCTTTGTAAAGATAACTTAATATATAGATGACATCGAGAAGATTGACAGTTTCGCTGCTATTGGCATCTCCACAGACAGACTCCTGATTTAACTGGAATAGTCCGGTCTGATCCGTACTGGATATCCGGAATAAAATGGGAATGGAAACTGCGGCTATTAAAATTGCTGTTAAAATATTTCTTTTCACAAGTGGCCTCCCAAGTTAGGACGAAAGACATGTAATCGATAAGTAAAATATATTAATTATGCAATATTGCCCTAATTATACCTTCAAATAACTTGAAAGATAAGGACTTATACAAAAATATATTCATTAGACTTCTTTTTGTCAAGCCGTATTAATGGGTATTACACCGGCGACGGAACTCATGAAACATGATGGATATATCGGCGTATAAAGTCATATTAATAGGCAGCAGGTCAAGTCATTAATATTTAACATGATGTCACGGGTCCGTTTGAATATTTATGATTAAAAAGTAGTAGATATTTTAGAAGGAATTGTTTAGTGTTTGTGACATTTAATATTCATATGTTATAAGGGAATACAGGATGAAAAGACTCTTGATATTTATATGGTTGTTTTTCGTGCCTGGTTTGTCGGCACAAACTGATGCGCCGAGTAAAAAAAATGATCCTGAAGTCGAGAAGATTATCCGCCGGATCGATGAATTGTATCGCTCCGAGAGCAGTTATTCCGAGTTCGAAATGGAAATCGTGACGCCGCACTGGCAGCGGACTATGATCATGGATGGGTGGACGATCGGGCAGAAAAAAACCTTTATCCGGATTAATGAACCCGAAAAAGACAGGGGGGTGGCAACACTTCGTATTGAAAATGAAATGTGGAACTATCTTCCGAAAACAAATAAAGTGATGAAAATACCGCCGTCGATGATGATGAGCTCGTGGATGGGCTCCGATTTTACCAATGATGACCTGGTCAAAGAGTTTTCTTTGTTTGATGATTACAGTTATGAACTTGTTGAGGTGGATGAGGGGTTTAACGACCGTATCTATGTCAACTGCATTCCCCGCGAGGATTTGCCGGTGGTTTGGGGCAATATCGTTATTGCCGCCACCAGAGATGAATATATTCCGATCTGGCAGAAATATTATGATGAAGACGGAAAACTGATGCGAGTCTTAAACTATAGTGATGTTCGGAGTTTTGGAGGACGGAAGATTCCTGCGGTTATGGAGATGATCCCGCAAAACAAGGAAGGCAACAAGACTATCATTCGCTATAATAAACTTGATTTTGATATCAAGATCGATGATGATATCTTCTCACTAAGAAATCTAAGAGCGGATAAATAAGGCTGACGGTGATGCTGACGTTAAAAATTGCCTGGCGGAATATATTCCGCCAGAAGCGCCGCACGATTCTTACGGTGCTGACCATGTTCGGCGGCTTCGCATTGTCGGCCATATCGATCGGCTGGGCGGACGGGACATATAATCGCATTATAGAAATGTTCACGCGCAACCGGCTGGGGCATGTGCAGATTCATGCCGCAGGATATCTCGACAAGCCGTCGCTTTATCGCAAGATTGATAATTATGAAGAAGTGGGAAAGATTGTTGCGCAAACCAGGGGTGTCGAGGCCTGGGCGCCGCGGTTGTACTCTGCCGGACTGGCATCGGTCGGCGATAAGACCGCCGGTGTGCAGATTATAGGAATCGATCCGCAGCGTGAATCGATGGCGACCAGATTCGAGAAAAAGCTTATAGACGGACATAATTTTTCCGAGACGCCTTTACATGAAGCTATACTTGGCAAAGCGGTCGCGAAAACACTTCTTGCCAAACCGGGCGATGAGATTGTCGTTGTTTCTCAGGGAGCGGATGGTTCGATTGCCAACGATCTTTATACCGTAATCGGCATTGTCGGAACAGGTGATGCTGTCATGGATCAAAGTGCCTTTTACATGAATCTTGCCGATGCCCAGGAACTTCTTGTGCTCGAGGGCTCGGTGCATGAGATCGTCGTGATCGCGAACCGACTGGATAGAGTGGATGAAGTGACAGCGTTACTGAAAGAAAAGCTGAAAGATACAAACCTGGATATTGCACCATGGCAGGAATTCGCACGCTCGTTTTACGTGGCAATGGAGGCCGACAAGAAAGGTTCCTGGGTAATGCTGTTTGTAGTCATCATGATTGTCGCGATCGGGGTTCTCAACACCGTTTTGATGACGGTCCTTGAACGGACTCGTGAGTACGGGGTTCTTCGCGCCGTGGGTACCAGGCCGCCGCAGATATTTCGATTGGTCGTAACGGAAGTTATTTTAATGGGTATTATCAGTATCATTCTGGGTTTAATATCAAGCATTATTATAAATTATATATTTTCGGTACACGGTA
>JBFMFJ010000436.1:0-3103 GCA_040752235.1 Candidatus Zixiibacteriota bacterium
TTGCCAGATGACATACCCATAGATTAAGGTATTGGTCTCTGGGCCAGGCATCATGTCCGCCAGTGGATGTGTATTTCATGGCATTGCTGGTCGTCGTAAATTCCGTCACTGATGTATAAGTTCGTGTTATGCCATTAGTGGCGTTACAGTTGGGGTCTCGTACGGCAAGCTGAAATTGTATTTTTGCATCTGTGACAAAGGGCACGAATTCAGCCGGAACATTGCTTACATCAGCATTTAATTTTCGGTAATCCTCATTGATGACATCAATCTGGCTTTGAATTTGGGCATCCGAAACATTCTGGGCGGTTGTATGATAAACGACGTGAACGACAACCGGAATAACAATAACCTGCCTTTTTTCAAATGTCGCCCAGACTGACGGGTCAAGAATATACTGATTGGTAAATCGTTCAATTTCCAGCTGATTCTGCGCATATATAGGATCAGTTTGCATAAGATATTCATGGTACTCCATTGTCCCGCAAGTCCTGTCCTGGCTAACATCTGCAATAGCAATATCGATATTCAACGTCAATAGTAACACTGTAAGCACAATACCGGCAAAAGATACTATACCAAATGTTTTCATTTTCTTTCCTCCTGTTAATTGTCTCAGCCCCTGAATGAAAACCGGTAAGAAGACATCGGATCATTTATTACTCAATTAATTCATATTACCACCTCCTCGTGCATATAAAAGCATGTTTCGATACATTCGTGTCATGACAATATTTACATTAAAAACTCGAAATATTCGCCGGCTCGGATGCGGGAATGCAACTTCTTGAAGTTATTGGCCGAAAGTATATCCGCAGTAAATCGAAGCTCTTTTTTAATAATAGAATTATACGTCTGACTCTGATAAGATTCTGTGCTGTCTACCTGGTTTGATAACCTGCAAGTTGAACATTCTCCGCAGGTCAGAATTGATAGGTGCAATGGCCGTCTTCGGTCTTCCTCCTTTCAAGCGGATTCCAAGTTGGGCGACTAGGATGCAGGTACAATCCGTCAGTGATGATATCGTATCGAATAGTGAGTTGTATAAATATTATTCTGCTGGTACAAAGTGCAGAATTCTCTATACAGACTAAAGATAAATTACAATGTGATAATGCCCGACTGTAAATTAAATTAATAAATAATCGATTTAAATGTCAATATATTTAATCAGAAAAGTACATAAAAATAATATAAAATGTGGTGGTTGTATTTAAATAGAATATTAATTAATTACTATTACTATTAATTTACGATCGGAGAGGAGCGGTCGGCGGCACGCTCGCGATGGAGCTGACCGATTTCAGCTCCGACAATAAAGACAATGGCGGAGTAATATATCCAGAAAATAACTGCTATTAGAAATATGTACGCTCCGTAAACCCGTTGCAGGGTGGCTGCATGGGACATGTACATGCCGAATAATTGCTTGGCGACTTCCCACATGACCGCGGCCCAGAAAGCGCTCAAAAATATCGATTTCTTGGGCAGTCGGCCGTGGGGGATAAGCCAGTATAAAATTAGAAAGGCAACCAGAACAATAGTAAATGAAAAGCCGCTGAAGGCGAGTTCCTCCAGAAACTTGAGATTGAGATCTTCGAAAATCCTGGCGGTGGCGTTCATTCCCTGGAAAATATTAATGGCCGGAAGAAAGGCGGTGGTCAGGACAAAATAAATCAGCACCAGCAAAACCATTCCGAAATCGCGCAATTTGCCTATTAAAGCGTGCTCGGTAACCTTGATTTTATATACCAGATTAAGGACGGTTCGCATGCTGCTGAAAAGGCCGCTGGAAGCAAAAAAGAGTCCGACAAAACCAATCAAACCCGCCAGGCTTTTGTAGAGACGAAATTCCTCCACCCGCTCGAAAACCATCTGTTTCACGAAATCGGCGTAATCCTGGTAGGGGATGGCCCGGTCGATAAAGACATTTATCTCATCCCAGACCGATTGTTTTTCAAGAATCTGGCCGACCACCGAAAAGACTATCAATATCAGGGGAATTATGCAGATAAACAGGGAGAAAGCGAGTCCTCCGGCCAGGAGAAAAATATGGTGTCGGTCGACCCGGTCATAGAGGCCGCCGAAATAATGTTTAAACCAGTCCCAGACTATCATTATGCCGGACTTGTCTTTTATCCAGTTGACTACTTTACCTGTCATCTTTATCGCTCTAAAAGTAAGCCTCGAAACTGATTATATGCTGTAATGGACGGAATTTCAAGCCCTTAGTTACCACTATTCCTATTCGGCATAGAAATATTAAGCGGCGCCGCCCTGCCGTCTTTATCCTGTCCCATATAAACAGTCATATGAGGAAAAGGAATTTCAATGTCTTTCTCATCGAAAGCCATTTTGAGCCGACGATTGAATTCACGCCCGATTCGCCATTGTTTGATCGGTTTTGTCTTAATTCTGGCTTTGATAACAACCGAGGAATCGGCGAATTTATCCAGTCCCATGATTTCAATGGCATCCAGAATATCTTCGCTGTATGCGGGATCCTGCCGCAGTTGCTCGCCCGTCGTCCTGATGACACTGATGACTTCATCCACATTTTCGCGATAGGCGACGCCGATATCAAAAACATAAAATGAATATTCTTTGGTCATGTTGGTAACAACATTGATGTGACCGTTTCTGACAAAGTGAACATTTCCGGATAGATCCCGCAAAGTCGTGGTGCGCAGAGTTATTTTTTCAACCAGGCCGCCCCGATCGGCAATATTGATCACATCGCCGACTCTTATCTGATCTTCCATCAGGATAAAAAATCCGCTTATCACGTCCTGAACCAGCTGCTGGGAACCGAAGCCGATAGCCAGACCCACAATACCGGCGGCTGCAAGAATCGGACCGATGTCTATGCCGAATTCGTGAAGAATCATGATAAAAGCCACAAGTATGATTGAGACGCTCAGAATATAACGCAGCAGCGAACTGAGAGTATCGGATCGTTTCCTGATTTCCGCCTCGATATCATCCCTTTTAAAAGGCGCGAATATACGGCGTGATATTATTTGAGCCGCTTTCAGGGCGATAAGCATCAATACTGTGATTAATACTATCCGGAGTCCGCTGGTCATCGACCATTCAATTGCAC
>JBFMFJ010000437.1:0-3102 GCA_040752235.1 Candidatus Zixiibacteriota bacterium
TCGTTGGACATTATCCAAATCCTCCAGCTAAAATTACCTATTGTGATACGATATAATTGTAAATCAAAATGGCTCAGGCAAGTTTATTCGAGATAAAAGAACTGCAAGCATATTGATTGACATTGCCTTTTCGAGGTTTTAACTTCAGTTTATGACTGAGATTAAAAAATATTCAAAAGCGGCACAGATATGGGCTTTAAGGGAATATGGCGAGGCCGGGCCCAGGACTTTCCGCGCGTTGATGGCCAGATTCCTGGACACTGAGGCGATTCACAGCGCCGAGATAAGTGAGCTGGAGGTAATTGAGGGGCTTGGCGAGAAACGCTCCGTCAAGATATTCGAGAGCAGCAAGTATCTCGATGAGGCCGAAGCCTTTATCGGTTCGCTGGAGTCAAAAAAAGCGCGCTGCAGCACTCTTTTCGATCCGGAACATCCGGCCCTCCTGGAGGAATTGAATGACCCGCCGCCAATAATATTTTATCGCGGCACCCTGCCGGTTCGAGGGGAAAAGACGGTGGCCGTGGTCGGTTCGCATAAGGCATCACCCGAAGGTGTCACCTATGCGGTTGATCTGGGTGTCATGTTTGCCCAACGTTCGGTTTCGGTGGTCTCCGGGCTGGCGCGGGGAATCGATATTTCAGCGCATATCGGGGCGCTTCGCGGCGGCGGCCGCACTTATGCGGTAATCGGTTCGGGAATCAATAATGTTTTTCCTGAGGAGCACAAGGAAATGGCCGTAGAAATCACCCGGCATGGTGCTTTGATATCGGAATACCCGCCAGACAGTAATGTTTCCACAGGTCGCCTGATGGCGCGCAATCGCCTGATAGTAGGACTGTCTCAGGCGGTCGTTATATGTGAAATACTTCCGGATTCCAAGGGAACGATGGACACCGCCATGTTCTGTCATCAACTGGGCAAAATCATGTTCATACTGCTCGACGGTTGTGATGCCCCGGGACGCGATAATTCCGGGGTGGAGAAAATTATCGAAATGGGAGCGATTCCATTTTATTTGAAAGATGGGACAGATATAATCCTTAAGTCGCTTGTGTAAGCTTAATATGGAAGCAATCGATAGTTTTTTTACAATCAAATCATCATCCGAAATCGAAATAAAAATCAGGGGCTCGAGATTTATCGGGCGGACACTCCCATGCGAAAGTGTCGATGCGGCCGAGGGCATTCTTGGCGATATCAGGAAAAAATATTACGATGCGACACATAATTGTTTCGCCTATCAGGTCGGTATCGGGAAAGAAATGAAATTCAGGTATTCCGATGACGGCGAACCATCGGGAACCGCCGGCCGCCCGATTTATGACCAGATTGTCGGCAGAAGTCTGACCAACCTGATTGTGATCGTAACGCGCTATTTCGGCGGAGTCAAGCTTGGTACCGGAGGATTGACGCATGCTTACTCGGATGCGGCGGCAGAAGCGCTCGGTACAGCCGGGGTCGTGGAAAAATTTATTACCGATAAGGTTCGGATGACCATTCAATTCCCTGATTATAATGTCGTGGAGCGGAGTATTCACCAGATCGGGGCGAATGTGGTTGATTCTGAATTTTCCGATATAGTCAGGCTGACGGTTGAGCTGCGATTGTCACTGGTGGACAGGCTTAAAGAAAGCCTGATAAACGTCACTTCGGGAAGGATAAAGTTTGAGCAAGATGCTTGATTGTCTTGGTTTGGGTATCGCGCCGCTGGATTTACTGTTGCAGATCGAAAAATATCCCGCGCCGGGAGCCAAGATTGATGCCGCGAATATGACGATACAGGGAGGCGGCCCGATACCGACGGCGATGGTGACATTGGCACGTCTGGGAATGAAACCGGGATTGATCGCGCCGATTGGAAACGATGTCTTCGGCCGGTTTGTTCGGGATGAGTTAAGCAAAGAAGGCGTCAATACATCATATTTGATAAAAAAGAATGAGCCGACTCCAATGGCGGCGGGATGGATTGAAAAAGAAAACGGACGTCGGACAATAGTGCTTGATCTGAAAATCGAAATTAAACCCGGCGATATTGTCATTGGCAAACTGCCCGGGACAAGGGTGGTACATCTTGACGGAAGATATATGCCGGCGTGTCTAAAACTGGCACGGTGGGCGAGAAAGAATGGCATCCCGGTAATTTTCGATATCGGTTCGATGCGCAATGATGTCTCGGCGCTTATTCCGATGACCGATCATCTGGTGGTGGCGGAGGATTTTGCATTGCCGTTTACAGGCGCCAAAAAGCCGCATATTGCAGTAGAAAAGCTTCGAAAGCTATGCAAAGGGACAATTGTGGTGACTTCGGGAATAAAAGGGTCCATCGGTTACGATGAGGGGAGCGGTTATGTGACACAGAAGGCGTATAAAGTAAAGACGGTGGATACAACCGGGGCCGGGGATTCATTTCACGGCGCCTATATATTCGGATTGTTGAAAGGATGGGGCTTATCCGAGAGACTGCGGTTTGCGTCAGCGGTGGCGGCAATTAAGTGCACGAAACCGGGAGGAAGAACCGGCATTCCGACTTATGATCAGACCATGAATTTTCTGAAAAAGAAGGCGGCGATGTATGATTGAACTGATTCAGTGGCTGGGTTCGATTGACCGTTCGGTCTTTTTCTTTATCAATACCACCATCGCCAATCCGGTGACTGATTTTATTATGCCGTTAGTCACCACCGATCTGCACCTCAAAATTTTTTACGGCATCATCCTGGCCATTATATTGTGGAAAAGTGACAAGCGTCTGAGGCTGGCGGTGATTGCCTCATTGATAGTAGTGACTATCTCAGACCAGCTTTCGAGCGCCGTGCTGAAACCATTGTTCGAACGCCCGCGGCCATGCTGGAATATGGAAGTGCACCTTCTGGTCGGATGCGGGTCGGGGTTTTCGATGCCGTCATCACATGCGGCCAATCTTTTCGGTCAGGCGTACCTGTTTCGGGAAATCGCCAGGCCATCGGCCAAATATCTGATTCCGCTGGCCATCGTGGTGGCTCTATCGCGGGTCTTTGTCGGGGTGCATTACCCGGCTGATATTCTGGTGGGAGCGTCGCTGGGAACGATTGCCGGGTGGGCGACAGGTATCGGATTCAACGC
>JBFMFJ010000438.1:0-3086 GCA_040752235.1 Candidatus Zixiibacteriota bacterium
GTCCGTTCTCGGCAAAACAAATCAAAAGGGGCGTCAGTTACGGATTGTCATCATATGGATATGACATTCGTGTTGCCGATGAATTCAAGATTTTCACCAATACCAATTCAGCGATAATTGACCCGAAAAACTTTTCAAAAGATTCATTTATCGATGTCAAGGCAAAAACCATACTGGTTCCACCCAATTCATTTGCGCTGGCCAGAACCGTGGAATATTTCAAAATACCCAGAGAGGTTATAACTATTTGTCTGGGCAAATCAACTTATGCCCGCTGCGGTATAATCGTCAATGTGACACCTTTTGAGCCCGAATGGGAAGGTTATGCTACGTTGGAAATATCCAATACCACTCCCCTTCCGGCCAAAATCTATGCCAATGAGGGCATCGCCCAGATTCTTTTTCTTGGGGCTGACGAGGTATGCCAGACGTCCTATAAGGATAAAAAAGGCAAATATCAGGGACAGAAAAGCATCACCTTGCCAAAGACTATATGAGAGGCAATTAATTTAATTTAAGAATAGGTTTTATTCGGAGTAGAGTTACCATGTCAGATCAAGTAAAAGTTGCTGTTAATAAAACCGGATCCGGATCGAATAAGAAGAGAAATATGATCAACACCGACGGCAATACCGCCGCCGCCTATGTCGCTCATTCCCTGAGTGAAGTGATAGCCATCTATCCTATCACTCCTTCATCGGTAATGGGCGAGGTGGCGGATGACAGGTCGGCCGAGGGATTGACCAATATCTGGGGAACGATTCCGGATGTAGTCGAAATGCAGTCAGAGGCGGGGGCTTCCGGCGCGGTTCATGGAGCCGCCACAGCCGGTTCCCTGACAACGACCTTCACGGCATCTCAGGGATTGCTCCTGATGATCCCCAATATGTTTAAGATTGCCGGTGAAATGACTCCGGCGGTGTTTCATGTTTCGGCCCGTTCGGTGGCTACCCATGCCTTGTCAATTTTCGGAGATCATTCCGATGTTATGGCCGTTCGTTCAACCGGCTTTGGCCTGCTGGCGTCCGGTTCCGTCCAGGAAGTCATGGACCTGGCCGCCATTACGCATGGGGCCACGCTGGAATCTCAGGTGCCGTTCGTTCATTTCTTCGACGGTTTCCGGACTTCACATGAAGTCCAGAAAATCGAGGAATTGACCACTGACGATTTAAGAGCCATGATAGAAGAAAAATTCGTTACCCTGCATCGCCAGCGCGCTCTCAATCCCGAGCATCCGACTCTCAAGGGTTCATCGCAGAATCCCGATGTCTTCTTCCAGGCCAGGGAAACAGTGAATAAATATTATCTGAAGGCCCCGGAAATAGTCCAGAAGTACATGGATAAATTCGCGCGCATTGTCGGCCGTCAATATCACCTGTTTGATTATGTCGGCGCTCCCGATGCCGACAGAGTCGTGATTATGATGGGCTCCGGCGCCGAGACGATGCATGAAACGATCAACTATTTGATAGGCAAAGGCGAGAAAGTCGGCCTCGTTAAGGCCCGCTTGTATCGCCCCTTCTCCGTCGAAGGATTGATCAAGGCCCTGCCGAAAACCGTCAGGAAAATCGCGGTGCTCGATCGCACCAAGGAGCCCGGTGCCGTCGGCGAACCGCTTTATACTGATGTTCAGACGGCCATGAGCGAAGCCAAACAGCTTAAGCTCACGTCCTTTGCGGAGTCACCGATAATTGTCGGCGGCCGCTACGGACTCAGTTCCAAGGAATTCAATCCGCCTATGGCCAAAGCGGTTCTGGATAATCTCAAACAGGCCAACCCGAAAAATCACTTCACGGTCGGTATCGTCGATGATGTCACCCACACCTCGCTTGATGTTGATTATACATTCGACATCGAGGGCAGTGATGTTTTCCGGGGATTATTCTACGGTCTCGGTGCCGATGGTACTGTCGGCGCCAATAAGAATTCGATCAAAATTATTGGCGACTACACCGACAACTTCGCCCAGGGCTATTTCGTTTATGACTCCAAGAAGGCCGGCGCGGTAACAGTATCGCATCTTCGTTTCGGCAAAAACGAAATCAGAAGCCCGTATTTGATTCGCAAGGCGAAGTTTGTCGCCTGCCATAACTTCTCATTCCTCGAGAAGTATGATATGCTGGATCCGATTGTGGACGGCGGCACTTTCCTCCTGAACAGCCCCTTCGATAAGAACGAAGTCTGGGACAAAATGCCGGTGGAAGTCCAGCAGCAGATTATCACGAAAAAACTGAAATTTTATGTTATCGACGGCATAAAGCTGGCTCAGGAACTGGGCCTGGGCGCCCGCATCAACATGATTATGCAAACCGCGTTTTTCATCATCAGCGACATTCTGCCGCGTGATGAAGCGATCAAAGCCATCAAGGATGCCATTGTCAAGACATATGGCGGCAAGGGCGAGAAAGTCGTGAATATGAACTTCGCGGCGGTCGACGGCGCTCTCAGCAATATTCAGGAAGTCAAGTATCCCGGCAAGGCAACCAGCAAAATCAAAAAGCCGCCGATCGTCCCTGCCGATGCTCCCGGTTTCGTGCAGTACGTTACCGCAACGATTATCGCCAACAAGGGTGATTCGCTGCCGGTTTCGGCCATGCCCGATGACGGGACATTCATGACCGGAACGACTCAGTACGAAAAGCGCAATATCGCCGTTGATATTCCGGTTTGGGATGAAAAAGCCTGTATCCAGTGCGGTATTTGTTCCATAGTCTGTCCGCATGCGGCCATACGGATGAAAATCTATGATCCCGATTCTCTCAAGGGCGCTCCCAAGACCTTCAAGTCTTATGATGCCATCGGGAAGCCGCTGGCCGGAAAGAAATATACGCTTCAAGTGGCTCCCGAAGATTGTACCGGATGCGTTCTCTGCGTCAACTCCTGCCCCGCTTACGGCAAAGATGAACAAGGTAAGAAGACTGAACGCAAAGCTATCTACATGATGCCGCAAATTCCGCTGCGCGCTCAGGAAGCGGAAAACTTCAAATTCTTCCTTTCGATTCCGGAAACCGATCCATCACTCTACAACATCGGCACCACCAAGGGCAGTCAGCTTGTCAAGCCGTTATTTGAATTCTCCGGGGCAT
>JBFMFJ010000439.1:0-3074 GCA_040752235.1 Candidatus Zixiibacteriota bacterium
GACGCCGCTCCCCGAGGGTGTCCGACCTGCTGCTGTCGATTGCCGCCGCCTCAAATTCAAGATCGGAGATTACGATCTGGAAATATCCATGTACCCCATTTCCACCGATTCCCGCGAGATTATCGGGCAAGTGCATCAGGCCAGATTTGATAAGCCTCTTGAAGTCAGGTTGAAATCCGGCAGGACATCTTTTTCGGTGACGGCGGATCGCTTTAATCTCTTCCGATTCGAGCGCGTTCCGGTCGCCGAATACAAAATGACATTAATTTCGGACGGGCAGACAATAGGCATCGTTGACTTAGCTCTATGATTTCATTATCTCAGATAGCGAGGCTGACCAGCCGGGAAGCTTTCGCGAAATTTCTTGCGGCCGAATACGGCGGCGATAAAGACGCCTTCGTCGACGATCTGGATAAGAGTATCAATCGGCTTATCCGGACCGATCTGAAAGAGGCCGGCCAACTTATCGATGCCGTCAAAGCCGTTTTCAAATTTCTCCCGCGTGAATATTATGCACGACTGAAGGCAATTCAAGGGCGGTATTGTCATTGGACCGGAGACTATGCACCGGCCCTGCGCCATTATTTGTCGGCCCGAAGAATGCTTGAAAGACAGAGGAATTTCGGAGGCATGGCGAGGCTGGGTAAAGGGCTGATGGATGTGTATATGTACCTCGGTCGATATAAGGAGGCGCTGGAGGTCGGTCGGAAATCGGTGTCATATTTTCGCAAAAAGAAGGCAAGCAATGATACCGGTCAGGTCCTGAACAATATCGGCAATATCTATCACCGCATGGACAACAACCGCATGGCCCTGCAGTACTACAACATGGCCAGGGAGATATTTGCCCCGACCGGGGGGATTCCTCTGGCGATTGTCGAATATAACCGGGCCAATGTCTATGCCAATATGGACCGGCTAAACCAGGCGGAGAAGCTATACCTCGCTTCGGCGGAGCTTTATCATGAAAACGGCCTGGAGATCGCCAGAAACCAGGCGCTTTATTCAATCGCGTATCTGTATTTTCTGAGGGATCAATATACCGATGCCATTAAGGCTCTCGAGACGGTGCACGATGATCTGATTCGCCTTGGTGACAGAAAATCGGCGGCGACGGCTATGCTGGATATGGCTGAGATTGACATTCAACTAAACCAATTTGGTTCGGCTTCCATGATTGCCGATCAAATCATTCCCGAATTCAAAAAACTGGGGATGAGATATGAGCAGGCCAAAGCCAGTTATTTTTCAGCCGATGTCAGGATTAAACTGGGTGATTATGTGCAGGCCTCGCGCCGCCTGAAAACGGCCCAGGCGCTGTTTTCAAAAGAGGGCAATCTTCCCTGGCTGGGGATGATCAGCATATCGAGAAGCAAACTGAATATTGCCAGGAAGCAGTATTCCGAAGCAATAGCGGCTGCGGATGAGGCTGCCCGCCTGTTTGCCCGAACCGGCAATAACAGAAAAAAGATCGATGCTGAGATTGCCCGGCTGGCGGGCTTCACTATGGCGGGAGAATCGCCCCTTGCCCTGAGGCTGGCCAGGAGACTTTCGACCGAAAAACTGGTCGGTTATCAAAAATATAACCTGAATTATCTTACCGGGCAGTGTCATTACCGGTTGGGCCGATATGAAACGGCATTGAGGTATTTTCGCCGGGCGGTCGACACCATTGAAAAAATGCTGACGGGATTATATCCCGACGAGGTGAGGTATTTCTTTATATCGGATAAATACGATTGTTATCGAAGGGTGGTGGACTGCCTGTTAAGGCTCGGTCGGACAGATGAATCTCTTCAAACGAACTTTTCGGCGCTTGAGTTGATAAACGGAAAAATCGACCGGGATACCAGAATTACCTCGAAAATTCCGCCCCACCTGATCGATCGCAGAGAACAGCTGCGGGCGGCCTTAAGGAAAATCAGTCAGTCTCCAAAAAGCGGCCAGAGGGGAGCCGCCGCCAACTCTTATTATTCACTTGAGCAACAACTCTGGTCGAATGAAAGAAAAATCAGGTCTATTTTGTATCCCGATGAAATTGACACAGGGAAAAGGGTTGCCGCCGAATACAATATCCGGGATTTCCTCCAAAATGATGAAACCATTATAAACTATATAGAATCCGACTCCGAAATCGGAGCCTTTTGTGCGACATCCCGAAAAACCGAATTCGTGAAACTGCCTGTTACGGCGTCCGATATGTCGTCGATGCTTCGCAAGCTGCATTTTATTTTTGAGTCGGTTGTGTCCGGAATCACCGACGCGAATGAAACCGGGCAGATTTCGGAATCATATCTGAAGGAACTTTATAGCATACTCTTCGAACCTCTGAAACCGAAAATTGTCGGCAAAAAGCTTATTATCGTGGCCGATGGGTATTTCGGGCAAATACCTTTCAATGCCTTGAAAGAGGCGAACGGCGAATATCTGATAAATAAATATCAGGTCTGTTTGGCTGTAAATCCGGTGGATATTTGTATGCGAGAGAAGAATTCGCCCGACATAACCAATAAACAGCATGCGGTTTTTGCGGTCTCATCAGACTTATTACCTGCGATATCAATCGAGGCCCGGCAAATAAAAAACATATTTGAAAATTCACATTTGTATTTGGACAAGGAAGCCGACAGGGATAATCTATTGAAAGAGGCGCAGAAGGCAACCGGATTCATTCACATCGCGGCGCATGCGTCGAGAGCGTCGGAAAATCCTCTCTTTTCCAGGATTCTGATGGGCGACGGGCCGTTTTTCCCGTTTGATCTTTTTCATTCCGGTTTAAAAGCAGGCCTGGTAACGCTTTCCGGTTGCCAAACGGCCGCTCCTGGATTATATTACGGTAATTCATTTAGTCTGGCCAAAGCCTTCTACCAGGCGGGAAGCAGATATGTTCTTGCAACATTGTGGCCCGTGGCAGATAGGGTAAGTACATTGTTTATGATTAAATTTTATAAATCGCTGTCGGAGAAAAAAGAAATTTTTGATGCCTATTACAGCGCTGTTTCGGAGCTGGCCGAAGTTACCGGTAACCCGGCCTTTTGGAGTTCGTTCGTGCTGCTGGGCATATAGGAAGGAAG
>JBFMFJ010000440.1:0-3049 GCA_040752235.1 Candidatus Zixiibacteriota bacterium
CCTGCCCGACCGGTCTGACTTATGACGGCAAAAACCTGTGGCTGGCCGATCGCAAAAGCGACTTGATTTATAAGATAAATCCCTCAGATGGATCGGTCCTGCAGTCCTTTCAGGCCCCCTGCTATTATGTGGGCGGTTTGACGGCCTCGGGTAATGGCATCTGGGTTCTGGATGCCGAAGAAAACCTTGCCTATTATTGGAATCCTCAGACCAATATTTGCGAAAAAACCATAAGCATCCCTAGCGGCAGCCCGCAGGGACTGGCCTGGGATGGGAAATATCTCTGGGTGGCCGATTTCGGTGATGATAAACTGTATCAAATATCGACCGAGGATGGAACAACAATAATCGAGATTCCCTCTCCCTCCGGGAATCCGCAGGGACTGACATATGATGGAAATTATTTGTGGGTTTCGGATCGTCTGGATGACATGATTTACATGGTCATGCCGGAAAACGGCAATGTCATTTTGGCTTTTGATGCTCCCTCCAAATATGCCCGGGGTCTTGCCTATGATGGTGAGTTTCTCTGGAATGTCGATTATCAGTCCGACAGCCTGTACAAAATAATTTTGGATGACACTGCCGCTTTTGTCCGTAAAGATGGGAAAAAACAACATCTTGAATTCTCTGAACAATTTCGCAATTACGGCCCGGGCGAAATAACTTCTCTTGATTTATATTTTGCTCTTCCCCACGATCTGCCCTTTCAGAAAATGCTCGACACTCTGGTTTTCGATCCGCAGCCGAAGGATTTCCTGACCGATAAATGGGATCAAAAAGTGGCGCATTTTCATTTTGAGAATATCCCGGCCGGAGAATTCGTGACAGTCTCGATGACGGCCTCGGCGGAATTATACAAGACAAGATTTTTCGTTTTTCCGGAAAAGGTCGGTTCTTTGTCCGATATACCGAAGAATATCAAAGATAAATATCTTGCCGATGATACCAAATACTGGGTCGAAGATCCTTATATAAGAGAGTCGGCAAGGAATGCTGTCGGCAATGAAACAAACTGTTATTGGATTGCACGCAAACTGTTCAATTTTATCATTGAAAAACTGGAATATGAGCGAGTCGGCGGCTGGAACGTGGCTCCAACCGTTCTCAAGCGCGGGACCGGTTCCTGTTCCGAGTACAGTTTTGTCTATATCGCCCTCTGCAGAGCAGTTGGTCTTCCCGCTCGCTATGCAGGTTCGGTGGTTATCCGCGGTGATGATGCCTCGACCGACGATGTCTTTCACCGCTGGGTTGAAGTGTACCTTTCCAATTATGGCTGGATCCCGATTGACCCTTCCGGCGGCGACAGCGACCGCCCATCAGCGCAGGCCTCGGCTATCGGTTATTTGAACAACCGTTTCCTGATTACCACCATCGGGGGCGGCAGCTCGGAATATTTGGAGTGGGGCTATAACGCGAATGAGAAATGGCAGTCCCGGGGACCCTGCAAAATATATGTGGAGGCTATCGGAGAATGGTCGCCGATCGAGGCTTCGGAGTAATATGTCGCCTTCATAATTTTCTGAAATGACCGGAGGTATCGATATGTTATCAATAATTCGCGTGATATTCGTTATTGCCTTTTTTTTGATATTTACCGCATATGCCGGGGAGGATGAAAACATGTCGATTGGTGAACAGTTCCATTATCAAACGAGTTTCGGCGATAGCGGGTTTAAGGGCAAAAATATTAATTACGGCAGTGAGCTGCCGCTTTACAAGAAATATGAAAATACACCGGTAGTGTACCTGCCTTCGCTCGATACAGGTACTATATCTGTCGAAAAGGCGATTGATTCGAGGAAGTCGGTGCGATCCTTTACCGAAATGCCACTGAATATCAGGCAAATTGCCCGCATTTTGCAGTCGGCGGACGGTATAACACATACTCAAAGCGGTTATGAGATGCGCACGGCTCCTTCCGGCGGCGCCCTCTACCCAGTCGATATTTATCTTGCCGCGTTTGAAGTTGATGACCTCAAACCGGGGCTTTATCATTTTCAGGTTTCCGACAACAGCCTGGAGTTGGTCAAGGAAGGCAATTTCAGGGAGCAACTGTATTCCGCTTCCCATGAACAGGATGTTGTCAATCTGGGGCGCGCAAGTATCATTATGACGGCCAGATTTGATCGCTCCACTAGAAAATATGCCGATCGCGGCTATCGCTATACATATATGGAGGCCGGCGCCATCTGCCAGAATATTTATTTGCAGGCGACAGCCCTGGGGCTCGGAACGACCGCCGTCGGCGCCTTTAATGATGATGCCTTGAATAAAATGCTTGAAATCGACGGCAAAGAGGAAGCGGCCCTTCTTATCATGCCGATCGGGCATCCTCATTGATATGAAATGGGTGGTTTCCGTTTTTGCCTATGAAGCTTAAGGAAGACTATATTCTGGCCAACTGCTGCTCGCCAAATGAGAATAATCAAATAGTCGGCTATTACAGTCACAATAATATTATCAAGGTTCACAAAGCCGACTGTACTAATCTGAATAAGGCCGATACGGATCGTCTGGTCACGCTCGAATGGAAAGACATTCTGGCACCGGCGACCTTTCGCCCGGATAATGATTATTCAAGCCTTGATGCTACCGACTGGCTGGTGATGAAGCATCACAAAGTTTACGGAGTAGACTATTCGCTGAAAGTCGCGGCCATGTTGCATATCGGAAAACAAGAGATATTCGACAGCCATCAGAAATTGCGCGAAATGGGCCTGCTCGAGCGTGTAAAGCCGCTGATGATGCAGTATCGCAAAGGCATTGTTAATAACAAATGGATCAAGCACCGCAATCACACCTATTATGATTTGACCGACAAAGGGTGCAATTATCTGGAATATTATTCAATAAACAGTCAGTCTTAATCAGGGGCATAAAAAATGCCGGTCAAAGACCGGCACTGAATATCATATAAAATAAATTTATAAAATCGTCCCATCCATATCGAGTTTGGCTTTGACGCCTTTGCCGGGAGGCCCGATTAAAATCACGCTTTTATACAGGTCTTTCCCGTACCGCCGCATCTGCCGGAATTCCTCGAGGG
>JBFMFJ010000441.1:0-3033 GCA_040752235.1 Candidatus Zixiibacteriota bacterium
AATAACTTATAATACGATCTCACCGCCGACGGAGCGGTAAAAAGTATAAAATCTGAAGTTGTCAGGCTATTGATATTGCCGGCCGGGATTTCATTCTCGGTGGTTTTATAACATATAATGGAATAATACCTTAGCCCGGCCAGGTTAAAAAGATACTCCGGGTCATAGACAATTTTCTCGGCCCGGGCAAACATGACATTCTCATTGCCGGCCGCGATATTCGTTACGAACTCCAGAAACAGGCTTTTCCCGTAGGATTCCGAAGGAGTAAAATCGACATCATAACCATATTCATGAATCGCTACCGTTGTCTTCTTTCCGACCGCGCCGATTTTGGTCCTGTCGGAAAGAGGAATATTCAATTCGTTCAGACGATCGAAAAATGACCTGACACCATTGGCGCTGGTAAAAAAGAGCCAGTTCAATCGGTTCATTACATCATCATCAACATTGAACTTAATGTATTCGCAATCCAGGAGCGGAAGCGGAATAATTTCGACATCGCGCATCCGTGCGGTCTGGATAATATTATCCAACTGTTCCGGTTTTCTGGTTATGGCCAGGCGGGTCATTTTTGATCCTCACTCAACGCCTTGAAAGCCATGTTGATCAGATGCTCGACATCATCACCAAAGAGATCGACACCGGTCATGCCATCCCAGCCGTCATCCTTTGGAATTCCCAGGATTGCCTTAAGCCTAAACTGATTTTTTTTGATTTCGGAAAATACACCAAGAGGCAATGAGCATCCGGAGTCGAATTTGGCAAGCAGGCCGCGCTCCAGCGATGCCTCGATAGCCGCCTCCGGCGAGCCGAGTTTTGATACGATCGTTTCGGTTTTTTTGTCATCGCGGCGGATCTGCAGTCCCAGAATTCCCTGGGCGGGAGCGGGAAGGAACTCCTCCGGGTCAAGCTCGATTACTTCAAGATCATTTAAATCCAGCGCCAGTCTTTTAACGCCGGCGGCGGCAATGACGATGGCGTCGTATTTTTTATCGCGTAACTTTCTGATACGGGTCGGGACATTGCCGCGCAGTTCCCTGATTTCGAGCGAATCATTATAAAAGGCAATCTGGCATTTTCTTCGGGCCGAGCTTGTGCCAATAATGCCCCCCGGCTTAACAGGAATAACGCCTTCACCGTCTTTTGATTCTTTCCTGATAAGAAGCATTTCGCGGCGGTCGGCACGATAACCGACGGCGCCGAGCTTAAGGCCATCCGGCTGGGAAGTCATCAGATCTTTCAGCGAATGTACCGCTAAATCGACTTCACCATTCAGAAGGGAATCTTCGATTTCCTTGGTGAAAAACCCTTTGCCTTCCATTTTGTCGAAGGCGAGATCATCTATTTTGTCGCCGGAGGTCTTGATGATTTTAATTTCGACACAGCATCCATGCTGTTCTTCAAGAATCCCCTTGATATAATGAGCTTGATATAAGGCCAGATCCGAGCCTCTGGTCCCGATGGTAAGGCTGACAGGTTTCAAACAGCGCTCTTCCGGGGGAAGACGAAATCCTTGAGATTCATTTGGGAGTACATCTGCGCCAGATGATCGGACAGCTTGCGCGCCGGCTGAAAAGCCGAATGGCCGATCAACTTGGTGACCAGCCGCATGACCGCTTCCTTTTCCTCATCGCTGAGAGAAGTCACCTTCCTGGCAAATAGATCTTCAAGAGCGGTTTGGGCCAGTTCTATCGATTCGTTGAAACTCTCGCGGAAAATAGGCTTAATCGAAACTTCCATCCGGTCACTCAGGAAACGATGCACCGACTGTGTGAGAATTTCGTTAGCTTTGCTGGTTTCGACGAATTTCTTCCGAAGGTTGCCGTTGGAGCGGGCCTTAAGATACGGAATATCAATCAGGCGAACTTTTTCATCGTCGGCAAATTCCAGGGCGAAATCGCGCGGGATAGCCAGATCGATGCAAAGTACCTTATGTTCCGAAGAATGAAGCATAGCCAGAAAATCTTTACCGAAAATAGGATCGGGCGAGGAGGTCGCGGAAACGATGGCTCCGACAGAAGGAGGTGACTGCCGGAATTCATCAAGAGCGACTGCCTGTCCACCGAATTCCTCGGCCAGCTTTTCGGCCTTGTTCAGCGAACGATTGACAAACAGGATGCTGCCAAGATTCGCTTTGGTGATATATTTGGCGAATTTATTGGTCATTTCGCCGACGCCCACCAGGGCAATGACTGCTTCTTTATTTTTCTTCAGATGTTTTTCGAGTTCGGTAAATGCCAGCGAGGCCATCGACTGTGCCCCTTTGCCGATCTCAGTCTCGCGTTTGATTCTCTTGGAGACATTGAGCGCTTCATCACCAAGACGACTCAGGAATGGTCCGGCCAGACCGGCATCGATTGCTTCCTGATAGGCATTCTTGAATTGACCGGCAATCTGGGCCTCGCCCATCACCAGCGATTCGAGCGAAGAGACGGTTCGGAAAAGATGCGTGATAGCATCACGTCCGGTATAGTGATAAAAATCATTCGGGAAAAAGCTGATGGAATGTCCGCCCGAGAAAAAGAAATCCAGCAGACGATAAAAAATCTGATTGCTGGAGTATTTACCGGTGGAGGCATAAATGAATTCGACACGGTTGCAGGTAGCCAGATAAATCAACTCACTTATCTCAAGCGATGATTTCAGTTCGTGAAGTTTCTCGAATTTGTTTTCGCGATCAAGAGTCAGACTTTCGAGCAGAGGCAGGTTTTGCTGCCAGACTGATGAGCCGATTATTCCGAATTCCATTATTCCTGTGTCCCGTTCTTTTATTTTACCTTCGTCATTTATTGCGCCAAAAGTAAATAAAATCAAAAGTCAATTGTCATGGATTTGTCACAGAATCAAAAAAAATTAACCTTTTTAAGAAAATATTGACCGGCCGACTCTTCGTTGGGCCCTATCTGTGTTCTTATTACATTGTCATACAAAGCATTATATATTGCCGGGAAGAATTGAAATCAAATAACAGGCAAAATTAATATGTACATTATCGTACAGTATTCGGATTTTGGCAACAGAAGCCCTTTG
>JBFMFJ010000442.1:0-3019 GCA_040752235.1 Candidatus Zixiibacteriota bacterium
GGGAAAAGCCAAAATGACCGCCATTGTTGCAGTCATGAGAAAACTCCTGACTATCATCAATTCCTTGTTGGCAAAAAATCAGAGTTGGAATCCAAATCATGCTTGACATTTAAGACAGTCGCTACCCAAAAAACCACTACTCAAAAAAAACCGCCTTTGCAGGAGGTTTTTTTGCCATGAATCGGAGGTCCATACGCAGGAATATCCGTCTAATCAGCCAATCAGATCCTTCACTGTCTTCAGAAGCGCATCATGATCGACCGGCTTTTCAAGATATCCGGCCGGATTCGGAAAGGACTTCATTCTGGCGATAAAAGTCTTCAATTCCGAAGGCGCCCCCGTCAGTATCACCACCGGGATGTTTTTTGTCTTTTCGGAATGTATCAGATTGTGATACATTTTTATCCCCGACTCGCCGGGCATCGAAACATCGAGCGTGATCAGGTCGGGATGCTCCGTTTCCGCCTTCAGGTACCCGTCACGGCCGTCAAAGGCCGCGATCGTGTTGTACCCCTGCTCTTTGAAAAAGACGGACAGAAACTCGACCAGATCGGTCTCATCTTCGACAATTAAAATCGTTTTTTTATTTTGCATGATGCAATCATCTCCTGTCTGTCATTCTGATAATATGACTAATTCTTTTGCCTGATTTTGAGATCAAGGATGTCTTTCAGTTTTTTAAGCGTCTCGGTGTCGGCACTGTCGATAATGTCTTTCAATCGGTTCTGAAGATTGACATGCTCGGCATGGGTTTTCTCCTCATCGGTAACAGCCAGACCAAGAATATTTTTCACCGCCGCCACATAGCGCTCCGGCCGGACCGGTTTTTCGATATATATCCCCGGACCGGACATGGTCAACTCTTTCAGATCCGCTTTGCCGAGATCATCACGGGCATGACCGGTCACGATAATAATCGGTATTTTCGCCCATTGCTTATTTTTGGTCAGTTCCCGGTAGAATTTCGCGCCCGATTTTTTGGGCATCACCAGATCAAGCGAAATTAGATCAGGCAGACTCTTTTTGACCGCTTCCAGTGCCTCATTGCCGTCAGCCGCAGTAATGACCCTGAATCCGGCCTCGCGCAACGCCAGTTCAAGAAAGCTCCTGACATCCTCTTCGTCATCGACGACCAGTATCGTCCTTTCCGCCGGTGTGGTCATCCTTATCTCCTTTATAAAATATTAATTTTCTTTGTACAGGGCGGCCAGCCTGGTGCGGGGAAATTCCATACGGAACCTTGATCCCTTATTTTTTTGCGACTCCACCACTATTTTGCCGCCATGCTCCTGGACGATCTTGCGGCTTGTCAAAAGCCCGAGACCGGTCCCCTCGCCCCCCTTGGTCGTAAAAAAAGTCGTAAATATTTTTCTCTTTATTTCATAGTCCATTCCGGCCCCATTGTCGGCCACTTCGAAAATCAGCCGCCCTTTTTCATCCTTCACCGATATCACGACTTCGGAGCCCTTCTGCTCGCCCATCAGGCAGGCATCGATGGCATTGGAAACAAGATTTGTCAGGCAGGTATGGATACCGTCCGGATCCAAGGGCGCCTTCTTTGTGCTCGGTTTCAGATCGCCCCTCAGCTCGATCCCCGACTGCGCCGCAATATCTTTGTACAGATCGACAATTTCCGATACCAGGTCATTCGGCTGTACTATCTTCAGACTTGGCAGTCTCCCTTTCGAGAAGCTCAGGAAATCCTTTACAAGTGTAGTTGTCTTGTTAAAATTCCTGTCGAGCATTTCGCTCCCCCGATCAATCATACCGCGGTCACCCTTTTGCAGTCCCAGACTGATCATGTACTTTCCGCCCTCGAGACCCATAAGAATATTCTTGATACTGTGTGCCAGACCGGCGACGGTCTGACCGACCGCCGCCAGCCTCTCGGCATCGACTATATCCTTCTCCAGTCTCTTGACCTTGGTGACATCATTCGAAATCTCGATGACATGCGCAACCCGTTCGCCGCCGCGCCGCAACGGCGAGGTTGAAACGATATAGTCGATTTTCTGACCTCGTTTTCCAAGGCCGCTTTGATTGGAATGGTGAATTCTGCCGTCCCGAAAAGTTTTGGCCGCGGGGCAATTGCGGCATTTGCTTCCCCGCCGCTTGTAGACTTCGTAGCAATACCGACCCAGCACGTCGCCAAAATTCTCGCGAAAACTCTCATTGGCCCGGACTATGCGATAGTTTTCATCGATGACCGCAATAAAACAGGGCACTCTGTCAAAAAGAATGTTGAATTCCTGCTGCTGGCGAGTAGTCTCTGTAACAACCGATGACAATTCCACAATATAGTCAATGGATCCGTTCGCAGTTTTCTGCATCGGCATGCTCTGTACCACATTGTGCGCCTTGCGGCCATTGCGGTCAATCACCACCGTATCGATAACGCGCGGCCGGCCGTCCTCAAAAATATGTTTATGCGGGCAGACCGAACATGGCTTGTTCTGCTTTTTGTAGACAGCATAGCATTTCTGTCCTTCCCACTCTCCGAAATATTCGCGGAAATTCTCATTGGCCTCGACAATATTAAACTGCTTGTCAATAATTGCCACGTTGAATGGTATCAGATTAAAAAAGCGATTCACAAACCATTGCCGTGACATATTCTTATTTCCAGTAATCTGCCGGCCCATTATAGTGTCACCTGCCTTTTGCCGTCTTTTTTTTTGAAATCAGGTCTTTCACCAAATTCAGGAAATCCTCAACCACAATCGGTTTTTCGATATAATGATCAGGCTCCTCAATGGCGTCATCATTAACATAAGACCTGAAATCAAACTCTCCCCTTTGAATAATCCCGCTGACAATGACAACCGGAATATCCTTATACTCTTTCATCCTTTTCAGCTTTGTATAGAATGAAATTCCGGTCTCCTTCGGCATCATAATATCCAGACATATCAGATCAGGATGATTTTGCTGTACAATGGCCATGCCTTTATCCGCTGTTTTGCATTTTATGGCATCATACCCGTTGGCCTGAAGCACCGTCGTCAGGTAATCAAGCACA
>JBFMFJ010000443.1:0-3014 GCA_040752235.1 Candidatus Zixiibacteriota bacterium
CGGCGTGGTTGCCTGCCCCAGCTACGAGGCCCGTGCCCGCGGGGTGCGCACCGGAACGACCCTGCATGAGGCGGCGCGGCTGATTCCCGATGGTGTTTTCCTGAGAGGCGATTTCCATCGCTACCAGTACTATTCCGAACGCTTTTACGAAATATTATCCAGATACACCCCGGAATTACAGCGGATATCACAGGATGAAGCCTGCCTCGACATTACCGGCGCGCTGCGCGCATTCGATAATACAAAACAACTCGCGGAAGATTTACAGAACAGCATCAAAAGGGAACTGGTTCTATCCACCTCGATCGGCGTCGCACCCAGCCGGGTGGCCTCCAAAATTGCCTCCGAATACCAAAAACCACTGGGCCTGACCATCCTGGAGCCGGGGAATATCAAGGAGTTTTTCGCCGGGTTGCCCATTCGCAAAATCCCCGGTGTCGGTCACATGACCGAAAAAATCCTGCATGAAATGGGTATCCGGACAGCCGGGCAACTGGCCGCCGTCCCGGAGCATTATCTTAAAACTGTCTTCGGTATCAATGGTCTTAAGATTGCCGCCTACAGCCGCGGTGAGGATGGCATCCCTCTTCGCGACTATAAGGCAATCAGGTCGGTCAGCCGCGAAACCGGATTTGCCGATGACATCACCGACAGCGGTGCGCTTCTTTCCCATTTTTATTATCTGCTGGAAAGAGCCGCCTCGAAATTGCGGCAGCTATCAAGAAAATGCGCGACCGTAAAAATCAAATTCCGTTATGCCGACTTTCAGACGGTTGAAGCCTCCGGCCGCATTCATCCCGCCTCCAACGATCAGAACAGTATCTTCCCTGTCATCAAACATATGTTCACCAGAACCTTCACCCGCCGGCAGGGTATCCGGCTGGTTGGGGTGACCCTGAGCAACCTGAAAAATTACATTGATAACGAAAGCTTCCTTGATGACCAGGTCGAAAAAGACCGGCGGCTGCTGCAGGGTCTCGATTTTGCCCGCAATAAGGCCGGTTTTTTTGCCGTAACGACCGGCCGGACATTGTCATTGACATCACGATACAAACGCGGTGATACCGGTTATGAACTCCGTACTCCCAGTCTGTCGCAGTAGCTTCTCGCTGTTATACGGCACCATCAGCCCCGAAAGCCTGGTGGAGACCGCCGCCGGATATGGCTACACGGCGCTGATTCTGGCTGACAGAAATAATCTGTACGGCTGTTATGATTTTTACCTCGCGGCACGCGAAAGAGGGATAAAACCAATCATCGCCGCCGAACTGACGACTAAGGCCGGTAATATAATCCTGATCTGCGAGAATCATGATGGCTTTAAGAATCTATCGCGATTAATCACTCGCTATCAGCTCGACGGCGCACCCGGAATGAATGAACTGAAACAATATCGGGGCGATCTTATCTGTATCATCAGGGATATCTCCAAACCCGAAGAATTGAAAGATGTCTATGGCAATAATTTATATGCCGGACTTACCGCTGATAATCCGTCAAAAATCGAAAGGCTGGCGCGTCACTATGGTCTGCAGACCATCGCCTGCCCCATGGTGAATTTCATTGATAAAGATGATTACAAACGCCATCGCCTTCTGCGGGCCATTGATGGCGGGTACCTTCTCGATAATCTTCCCGATGATGCCTGCGCCCGCCCCGATGAATATTTCCAAAGTCCGTCGGACTATGAGCATTTCTTCGAGATATTTCCGAAAGCTGTTCAAAACAACCATACGCTGGTGGAACGATGCAATCTCATTTTCCCGGAGCGGAAGAATATTCTTCCGGATATCAAAATTGACGGCGACCATGCCGAGCGATTGAAACATGACGCTCTTGAAGGATTGCATCGGCGCAAACCTGATTTATCCGGCCCGTATCTGGCGCGTCTTGAATATGAATTATCGGTCATACAAAGAACCGGCTTCGTCGATTATTTCCTGATTGTGGGGCAAATCATCGATTTCTGCCGCCGCGAGCATATCGCTGCGGTCGGGCGAGGTTCGGCCGCCGGATCACTGGTATCATACAGTCTCGGCGTTACCGAAGTCGATCCGATCGAAGAAAAGCTGTATTTCGAACGATTTCTCAATGAAGCCCGATCCGATTGCCCCGATGTTGATCTCGATATCGACTGGCGGCGCCGGGACGAGGTGCTTGATTTTGTCTATCGCACTTATGGCGCGGAGCATGTCGCCATGATGGCCTCATACATTCATTTTCAGCCGCGACTGGCGATACGCGAATGCGCCAAGGCGTTCGGGCATTCTCCTGATGAGATCGAACGGTATACGGGCCAGATTACAGCGCACCCTATGGAGAAAAGCAATTTCCCCGAAAGGCCGACTGTACGCAGCCATGCCGAATGGGAACGATACCGACCGGTTTTCGAGGCGGCGCGCTCCATCTATGGACTGCCGAGGCACCTCGGGATTCATGCCGGCGGCATTGTCATCACGCCCGATCCGATTACCGATTATATCCCGATGGAACGAGCCACCAAGGGTATCAATGTGACACAATGCGATATGTATCAGGCCGAAAAAATAGGGCTGGTTAAAATCGATATTCTGGGACAGCGCGGCCTGGCCGTCATTGCTGATTGTTATAAAGCAGTTCGAGAAATAAGAGGCGAGGATTTCCGAATTCCTGAAAATGATTCCGCCACGTATGATGTCCTGCGGGCCGGCCGCACCATCGGTGTCTTTCAAATCGAATCGCCGGGCATGCGCGCGATGCTTCGCGATCTCAAACCAGAGGAATTGAATGATATCACTCTGGCCTTGTCGCTCATACGCCCGGGCGCATCGGAATCCGGCATGAAAAAGATTTTTCTGGACCGTTTCCACGACAAGATAGCGACTGTCTATCCGCACAAAAATCTTGAAGAAGTCTTGAAAGAGACCTATGGGGTTTTTATCTATCAGGAACAGGTCCTGCTCGCCGCGCAAAAAATCGCGGGCTTCAATCTGGCGGCATCCGATCTTCTCCGCCGCGCCATCACCAAAGGGCGT
>JBFMFJ010000444.1:0-2994 GCA_040752235.1 Candidatus Zixiibacteriota bacterium
TCATGCAGTATCTTTTCAGCCCGGTGATTATTATCATCATCGGCTTTTATTTTAATGTGCAGCTCGAGCGAACCAAACAGAGTTTCCAGACTCTGGAACTGGAATTGAAACGTATCCAGGCGGCACAACAGATGCTTGAAGAGCTCTTTTCCGGAACGCCGGAAAGGGCTTTTATCGCCGAAAGACTGATCGGACAGATTGTCGATGAGAATTTGAGAGAGGAAATCCACAAACTGGTAGCCGATTATTATACCGAGCAGTTCGATGAGTCAATCTATGCCCAGGATATCAGTAAATTGAGCAAGATATCAAAGGCGGCCCGGAAGGTCAAAAGCGCCGCCGGTGATAAAGTGGTCTCCGCCTTTATGACGGTGAAATATCATATCGTGGCGGCTTCGAAACCAAGCGAGGAAACAGCTCTTGAATATGCCGACGAATTGAAGCAGACCGGATTCAGCGCGGAGGCATATTTTGTCCCAACCACCGGCATCTATGCGGTGACACTGGGGGCATATCCGCTGGAGGAAGCGATGGCCAAGCGCAATCAGGCCATTCAGGAGAGCATTGTTACGCCCGATGCCTGGTTGTCAAAGGGAGAAGGATGGAAGAAAATTACGCCGGCCGATTAAAATTCTGAATGAAACCGCCTGAATCATTATTCGTATGTAAATGGGTAATCAAATTCGGAGGGTGAAACTGTGAAGAGAATGTGGTTTTTTGCGGCAATTTTGGTTTTTGCTTTTTCCATTATGGTTCAGGCGGGCTCGGTCGGGCTGACAGTCAATGACTGCGGCATCAGTTTCGGCAATTCAAGACGACTGTCAGGCTTGCGAATCAACCTTGTCGATAAAAATGTCAGAAATGTCAACGGGCTGAACATTACTTTTTGGGGTCCGGATAAAAATCCCAACTTTGTCATGAACGGCCTCGCGATA
The DNA here is from genome assembly GCA_040752235.1 of Candidatus Zixiibacteriota bacterium. GTDB lineage: Bacteria > Zixibacteria > MSB-5A5 > GN15 > PGXB01 > PGXB01. Next base: position 936 of record JBFMFJ010000444.1, read on the forward strand.
GGTGTTGCGGCCCCGGCCATGGAGAGAATGAACGGTGTGGCAATCGGGGGCATTGCGGCGGCTTCGCATTATTTGAATGGTCTGGCGCTGGCCGGTATTGGCCTGGCTGCCGATGATGTCAATGGCATTGCCATAGGCGGAATCGGCGTCGGCGCTGACCAGTTCAAGGGTGTGGCAATCGGCGGAATCGGGGTCGGTGCGGATGTTATCCATGGACTGGTTATCGGCGGTATCGGCGCCGGAGCGGGTGAAATTGAAGGTTTGGTGATCGGCGGCATCGGCGCCGGGGCGGATAGAATCAAAGGCATTGGAATCGGCGGCATCGGTGTGGGAGCTGATGATATTAAGGGAATTATGATTGGTGGGATAGGTGTCGGCGGGGATAAAATCAGCGGTCTCTCCATTGGGGGAATCGGAGTCGGAGGAGACCGCCTCAGCGGTGTGCAAATTGCAGGAATTGGCGTAAAAGGCAAGGAGTTGAAGGGGCTTGCGATTGCAGCATACTGTCATGCGACCAGCGATATGATTGGTGTCTCCATCGGAGTAGTAAATATTGCGAGAAATCTAAAGGGGCTTCAGATAGGTGTAATAAATATCGCCCAAAATAATGAGGCTCCGTTCAAAGTGCTGCCTTTGTTTAATTATCACAAATAATTAAGGAATTTGACGACAAGGCTGGGGCCGCACTATATTGTCAATTGCATGATCAATATATATGAGTCATACGATAATGATTCTCTTGAAGCGGCCAAAAAGCTGATAGAGGAATATACCGAATTTCTCGGATTCGATCTGAACTTCCAGGATTTTGCCGAGGAGATGGCGGAATTCCCCGGCAAGTATGCTCCCCCTGAAGGCTGTCTGCTGCTGGCCAAGGTGAACGGCCGGGTTGCCGGATGTATTGCACTGCGCAAAATCGATAATGCCGCCTGTGAGATGAAGCGATTGTTTGTCCGTTCGGAGTTCAGGGGACGCGGCGTGGGACGAATGCTGGTTGAAGAGCTTCTCACTCGGGCGCGTGAAAAAGGTTACAGGGCGATGCGTCTGGATACCGTGCCGCAACTGGATTCCGCCAATGCCCTTTATGAAAAAATCGGTTTTAAGGATATTGAACCATATTACCATAATCCGATTCCCGGGGCGCGCTTTATGGAAATAACGCTGTGAGGGTCAGAAACCGGGAAAATCCAATCATGGAAAATTATTATAACCTCAGAGCCGATGAATACGAGGAGATATATAATCGGGATGATCCGATTCGCCAGGCCGAACAGAACAAGATAGCTGACACCATCAGAAATATTTACGAAGGGAGAAAAGTCCTGGAGATTGCCTGCGGAACCGGGTACTGGACGAAATATCTTTCTGAGACGGCAAGCTATATCTGCGCCGTCGATAATGCACCTGATATGCTGACTCTGGCAAAGAGCAAAAAGTACGATTGTCCGATTGATTTTATGATGGCAGATGCCTTTAATCCGGCTGTCAGGGAGCGGTCATTCGACGGCGGGCTGGCTAATTTCTGGTTTTCGCATATTCCCAAAAGAAGAATAGATGATTTTATGAAAGCCTTTCATCGGAATATGGCACCGGGCGCCAGGATTTTTATGGCTGATAATATTTTTATTCCTGATTTAGGCGGCGAGTTGATTCATCCGGAAGGAAGTGAGGATACATTCAAGAAAAGAAAGCTTAAGAATGGAAGCGAACACCTGGTGTTGAAAAACTATTACAGTCGTCAGCAGCTTCTTGATTTATTTTCCAGGTATAATCGTTCGATAAGTGAAGAAAATATCTTTTATGGAGACTGTTTTTGGTTTATATTTTATGAAATGAATTGACCGGGCACCGCGGGGTCGTTCAAATTATGTTTATTTTTGGGAAAATATTCCGCAATGAGAAACTTGAAATCGTCAATAGATATGAAAATGACCAGGCGGCAAAAGATTACAACACTACAATATTCGGGGGAATTATGATGAAAAGCAGGTGTATGGTTTATATGGTTGTTTGCTGCATTGTCTTTTGCCTTCTATTATCAAATAATTCAGTTGTGCAG
>JBFMFJ010000445.1:0-2989 GCA_040752235.1 Candidatus Zixiibacteriota bacterium
CCCGGACCTTTTCAGACCGGCATGAGCCATCAGGACAGCATCATATTGCCCCTCTTTTACTTTTTTCAGCCTGGTGTCAACATTACCCCGAATGTCCTCCACCGTCAGCTCGGGCCTCATGCAGAGAAGCTGGGCACGACGGCGGGGGGAACCGGTGCCGACAATAGCTCCGGCCTGAATTTCATGGATACTGCTCCCATCGCGCGATATCCAGGCATCGGAACATGATTCCCTCACCGGCACCGCTCCGATTTCCAGCCCATCGGTCATGACCGACGGCAGATCCTTGGCGCTGTGAACGGCGAGGTCAATATTTCCATCAAGCAATTCCTGCTCAATTTTTCTGGTGAAGACCCCGACACCACCCATCCGATCAAGAGCAGTAGTCGCGTCCTGATCACCTTCGGTTTTTATGATTTCAATTTTGAAATCAACATCGGGATGGAGTTTTTTCAGATATTCCATCACCTGAGTGGTTTGAGCCAGGGCCAGCTTGCTTCCCCTGGTTCCGATCTTATATATTTTCTTCGACTTTTTTACCATAACCCGAGAATCAATCAGAATTTCGACATTTCATCCAGTATGTTTCTGATTTCCTCATCGCTTTTCTCGCTGATTATTGTCTTCCAATCAGTATCAAGAAATCGACTGTAACATCCGGTCTTTCTGTCAGTATCATCCGGCCAGCGCTCCTGCACCTTTTTACGAAATTCCGAAGCATAATCGGCAATTTTATTCCAGCGGTCTTCGGCGAACATATTTTCCAGGACAAATCTCAAATGCCCTGAAAGAAAGGGCGCCTTGCCGTCGCTGGCGACAGCCACTGAGATACATCCGCGCCTGACAACCGCCGGAAAAATAAAATCGCACAAGGCCGGATTATCGACCACATTGACAGGTACCCCGGCACTCCGACAGTCGTCGAAAACCGTCTTATTCACCTCATTATCATCACTGGCAGATATCACCAGACCGTATGAACCCGCTTCAGGAGGTTGATAGGCTCTTTTTTCAATCTTTATCAAACCCCGCTCGGCATAATATTCTATTTTGTCTTCCAGTTCGGGGGCGATAACGGTTATTTCGCCCTCATAATTTATCAGTGTTTCTATTTTCCGAAGCGCCACCCGGCCGCCGCCGACAACAAGGCATTTGCGATTCTTCATTCCAATGCTTATTGGCATATAATTATGCGTCATGTTCTACTCCGTTTTTTTGTTGTCAGACGAAAGTCGGACTTTGAGATGTACTAATTTACTTACAAGATTTTTGGTCGCCTGGTTGACGATTGCTTTCTGATCAGACGGCAGTTTTTCAAGGATTGCTTCCATTTCCTCAAGGCGGATGTTTTCGAAGGCATCATACAGGCCGTTGTATATCGGCTCATACCTGACATGATCGAACCAGTACACGAACTCACCCAGTTTGCGTTCTATTATCTGCTCCGCCTGAGGTATAGCCTGTTCACGTTTGATCTGCTGATCCCTGACAAACGCTTTAATATCATCAAGGTCAAAGACTTTTATCAATTCGTGATAATTTTTGTCAATTTCACTGTCCCGCGGGACGGCCATGTCCATCAGAATCAGCTTCTTTGAGGGATTCTCCGACAGGTAATTGTCGATCATGTTTTTAGTGATAAACGGTTCCATGGAACCGGTACAGGTGATAACAATATCGGACTTTGATATCAATTCCTTAAGCCGCTCAAGTGAATGTCCACTTGCGTTGTATCCCGCCGCGAATGCCACCGCTCTTTCGGGTGTCCGGTTGGCAAATGTAAAATTGTTATATTCGAGCCGGCGCAGTCCATTGGCCGCGAGAGTGATCATCTGGTTGATTCCGACAAACAAGATCGCAGGTTTATCCGCCGCTTTGGTCTGTTCGTTCAGCATTTCGACCGCGGCACTGCTTACAGAACAGGCGCCTTTGCCCATCTCGGTGTCGGTGCGGACACTTTTGCCGACCCTGAAGGCCTGATGAAACAGCCGGTGAATAACCTTGCCGGCCGTTTTGATGGCACAGGCGGAGCTATAGGCTTCTTTTATCTGGGCCAGAACCTGGTTCTCGCCGATTACCATTGAGTCGATACCGGCGGCGACACGGAAAAGGTGGTCGGCGGCATGGCGATTCCTTTTTGTATAAAACGAATCCGACAGATTCGATATGTCGATATTCCTGAAATTGCGATAAAAATTTTTGACGGCATCGAAGGCACCATATTCTTTTCTGGCCACAAAATAGAATTCCACACGATTGCAGGTGGCTACGATGGTCGATTCCAGTATATCCGGATGATTGCTGAATTCGGCATGAGCTTTGGCCATATCATCGCGGCCCAGTTGCACCGGCTCGCGCTCTTCAAGCAAGGATGTTCTATGATTGATTCCGCAAACCGCCAGATACCAGTTGCTCATTCCCATTTATACAAGACTCCTTCCGGTCTTATCCTCAGGCAGACGTGGCCTGTGTTCCGCCTGCCAATATACTGACATTATTAAATCCGGCATCATTCAAAATTATGGCCGCCTGATATGATCTCGGCCCTCTGCGGCATACAATAGTAATTTTATCGAAACCCTTTAATTTTTCCAGGTTATCTCTCAAGTCATTGAGAGGAATATTCAGGTAGTGTTTTTCTTTCTTTTCCTCACTTAATACCCAGGGATCTTCCGCAACCTCATCAATTTCCCTGACATCCAGCCAGAGAACATTCCCGTTTATATCTGTTTTACCCGGTTTGAGAAATGAAAGCCCTCTTTTTTGAGCTTGAGCCATTGTTCCCAGATGATACAGCGGATCGATCGCTTCTGCAAATGGCGGGGCATATCCCTGCTCAAAATCGAGCAGGTCGTTTATTTTTGCTTTATTCAGCAGAAACGATGAGAAAACATCAATACGGCGGCAAATATCGCCACCACCGGCGGCCTGAAGCCCGAGAAGCCGGTCGCTGGTTTCATCATAAATCATCTTTAGAGTGAAACTCTTG
>JBFMFJ010000446.1:0-2946 GCA_040752235.1 Candidatus Zixiibacteriota bacterium
GATAAACCAGCAGATCATCGACAATGCCGCCGTTATCATAGCACATGCACGAATACTGTATCTGACCGACCTCCAGCTTGGAGACATCATTGACGGTCATTGACTGCAGAAAGGAAAGAGCATCCGGGCCGATCACGTCGAATTCGCCCATGTGGGAAATATCGAACATGCCGACATTCTTTCTGACGGCCAGATGTTCTTCGGTGATGCCGGAATATTGGATAGGCATAATATATCCGGCGAAGGGGACCATTTTGGCCCCGGCTTCCAAATGATATTTATAAAAGGGAGTCTTTTTAGGCTCACGTTCGTTTGGTTCAGCCTCCACTCTTACTTACCTCCAGATCTGGTATAATTTAGCAAACCACCGGCCATGATGATTGCACGCTGGCGAGGCGTCAGGCTGATGGTGAATTTATATGTGTCGCCGTTTGATTTGTTGACGATTTCAATGGTTCCGGAATCCTTGACATATTTCCTGATGTCGGGCAATTCAAGGACATGCCCCTGCTCGATTTTATCATAGTCGGCCGGATTGGTGAAAGTGGCCGGAAGAATTCCGAAGTTAATCAGGTTGGCCAGGTGAATCCGCGCGAATGATTTGGTTACGACCATCTTGACACCGAGATACATCGGCGCCAGCGCCGCATGCTCGCGTGAGGAACCCTGCCCGTAATTTTCGCCGCCGACAATGAAACCGCCGCCTTTTTCTTTAGCGCGCTTGGGGAAGTCGGGATCGACGACATTGTACACGAATTCCGATATCTTGGGAATATTGGAACGAAGCGGCAGGACCTTGGCCCCGGCCGGCATGATATGATCGGTGGTAATATTATCACCGACCTTCAAAAGAACTTCTCCCGTGATTGACTCGGCCATTTCAGTATTCAGGGGCAGTTCAGCAATGTTCGGGCCGCGAATGATTTTGACCCTGGCGGGCGTTTTGGACGGCGGGATAATACCGCTGTCATCGATCTTTATCGACTTCGGCAACTCTACTTTGGGATATTTGCCGAGTTCTCTCGGATCGGTAATTTCACCGGTAAGCGCCGCCGCCACGCATGTCTCCGGGCTGGCCAGATAAACATTGGCGCTCTTGGTGCCGGAACGACCGAGGAAGTTGCGGTTAAAGGAACGCACCGAAACGGCATCGGTCGAGGGCGCCTGCCCCATACCGATACACGGCCCGCAGGCCGATTCGATAATTCTGGCACCGGAGCCGATTATTTCGGCCAGTGCGCCGCTTGACGCAATCGCTTCAAAAACCTGTTTGGAGCCGGGCGATATAGTCATGGAAACATTGGCGTGGACCTTCTTGCCCTTGAGCATTTTGGCCACGCGGGTCAGATCGGTCAGTGAGGAGTTGGTGCAGCTGCCGACGCAGACCTGGTTGACCTTGACTTTCCTGAGTTTCTTGACCTCAATAACATTGTCGGGCATATGCGGCTGGGCAATGAGCGGCTCCAGCTTTGCCAGATCAATGTCGATGATGCGCGAATATTCTGCATCCGGGTCGGCTTCAAGCTTTTTATAGACATCACCACGCTTCTGCCACTTCAGGAATTCCCTGGTAATTTCATCCGATGGGAAGATTGAGGTCGTCGCACCAAGTTCCGCCCCCATATTTGTTATTGTGGCTCGTTCCGGTACAGACAGACAGGCGACACCCGGACCGCCGTACTCGATAACTTTGCCGACGCCGCCTTTGACAGTCAGGATTCGGAGCACTTCCAGGATAACATCCTTCGCGGTAACAAAGGGTCTGAGTTTGCCTTTCAGCCTAACATTGATGACTTCGGGCATCTTGAGGTAGAATGGTCCTCCGCCCATGGCGACGGCCACATCGAGTCCGCCGGCACCCATGGCCATCATGCCGATGCCGCCGCCGGTCGGCGTATGCGAGTCGGAGCCGAGCAGGGTCTTTCCGGGTGCTCCGAAACGTTCCAGGTGCACCTGGTGACAGATGCCGTTACCGGGACGTGAAAAATATATTCCGTATTTGGAGGCAACCGACTGCAGATATTGATGATCGTCGGCGTTTTCGAAACTGGCCTGCAACATATTATGATCGACATATGAAACGGAGACCTCGGTCTTAACCTTTATTAGACCAAGGGCCTCGAACTGCAAATAAGCCATGGTGCCGGTGGCATCCTGGGTTAAGGTCTGATCGATCTTTATGGCTATATCTTCGCCGGGGATCATCTTTCCACTGACGATATGATCAGCGATTATCTTTTCGGTTATGTTTTTGCCCATTCTACAACTCCTTCAATAGACGCTTTTTATCTCAAGAATACATAAGAAACGGACTGCGGGGGAAAAGTCAATAATTTTGTTTGCGATGGAAGAAGGGTGGAATTCTTACAAACGGCGATAAAAATACATTATTTTTGAATAAAATACAAAAAAGATAACGATTTATTAAAAAAAGTGTCTTTTTTTTGTATCAAAATTACGTCTTATTACTCTTAGAGTTATGGATATGCTAAAATTACGGACACCTGCAAAAATTAATTTATTCTTAAACGTGCTGGGAAAGAGACCCGACGGATATCACGATATTTGTTCGTGGTTTCAGGCGATAGACCTCTTTGATAATATAACCTTTACCAAAAGGGATAAAAGGGGGCTAAACCTTTATTATGAAGGTGCTTATGCCGTCCCGACCGATGACAGAAACTTGATAATAAAAACCGCCGGTCTTTTGTTTGACAAATTTAGCCTGGAAGGCGGACTTGACATAGGTCTTCAAAAAAATATACCTGTCTCAGCCGGCATGGCCGGTGGGTCATCTGATTCGGCAGCAACAATATATGCCATGAATAAAATCTATGAATTGAATCTTGGTAATGAAGACATGAAACAGCTCGGCCTTGAGCTTGGATCCGATATTCCCTTCTTCTTTTCATCGGGTCAGGCCGAGGTCACAGGAAGGGGTGATAA
>JBFMFJ010000447.1:0-2921 GCA_040752235.1 Candidatus Zixiibacteriota bacterium
CCGCCAGATTCTTGAGGCCGACAATCTGGTCGAGACTTTTCCGGTACTCGGCGTTCGACATCTCATCCGACATTTCGAGATGTTTTCCCGAGGCAAAGAAATCCTGCACCGGTTCATAAATATTTTCCTCGACAATTGTATCGTTGCCCCTTTTGCGCTCACGCCGCGGCGGGGGGAAAATGCGATCGAAGGCGTTCTTGACAGCGCCGCCGATCAGATTGACCGCCAGCATAGTCGGGCCCTCGAGTTCACCTTCATACACCAGCTCAATTTTCCCTACTATTGAAGCGATTGTGGAGTACAAATCGCAGATACGCGGGAAAAGCTCTTGTTCATTATTGATCGCCGCCCGCCGTTCGATATTCGACAACAGATTTTCATAGGCTGATATCGACAACCTGGCCGAGACGCCGGAGGTTTGATCGACATATTCGCTGTTGCGCGCCTCGAATGCGATTTCCTCGATAATATCCCGAATCATTTCCGGGATTTCGATCCCTGACGTCCTCTCTGACCATGCTTCCTGAGTGGTAATCAGCTTGGCATCGGCGAGACTGTTCGGATAATGCGTATTGATCTGCGAGGCAATACGATCCTTGAGCGGCGTGATAATATTGCCGCGATTGGTATAATCTTCCGGATTGGCGGTGAAAACCAGAAGCATGTCGAGCGGGATACGAACCGGAAAGCCGCGAATCTGGATGTCGTTTTCCTCGAGAATATTCAGAAGCGAAACCTGGATGCGCGGCTGCAGATCGGGGAGTTCATTGATGGCAAAAATGCCGCGGTTGGTCCGGGGGACGATACCCCAATGGATAACTTCTTCATCCGAGAGGTCAAGCCGCTCGCGGACCGCCTTGATCGGATCGATATCGCCGATCAGGTCGGCCACCGAGACATCGGGCGTGGCCAGTTTTTCGTTATATCGTTCGGAACGGTGAAGCCATTCTATCTCCAGACTGTCGCCCATTTCGGAAGCTAGCCTTTTGTATTTCGAAGAGATGGGATGAAATGGATTTTCATTGAGCATACTGCCTTTGATGATCGGGATATATTCATCCAGAAGCGAGCCCAGTTCCCTCAATATCCTGGTTTTGGCCTGACCACGAAGCCCCAGCAGGATAAAATCATGACGGGACAAAATGGCATTTTCGACCTGCGGCAGGACGGTCCGGTCATAGCCAATTATTCCGGGGAATCTTCTTTTGCCGGATTTAATCAATTCGAACAAGTTCTTGCGAAGCTCATCTTTGACGGAGAGCGCTTTATAGCCCGCTTTTTTCAGGCCGCCGAGTGTTTTTATCTCTTTCATATTTCCCTTGCTGTTTTTCTTTCTGTTATACGCATAATCAGAAACAAGAAATAAATGGGAAAGTTCTCAAATTATAGACCAAATAAGTCTAAATAGTACCGACCAGGTGTTTTTCAGCTCTTAATTGAAGCTCAGCAGGCGGGTTATATTGAAGCCGATCCGCCATTCATCGCTTTTGAATTTATAATCGGCCCCTGGAAGATATTGAGACGGATTCAGCATGGTGCTGTTGGTAAGGATGATTTTGAAAAAATGCCCGCCCGTTTCAAGTTCAATCCCGAATGAGGCGGAATTAAATCTGGAATCGTCGCCGGAAATTCGAGGATTCCATTCCACCAGAAAACTGAGGGGATAGCCGACATAATATTGAACATAACTGCCAAGCGTCAGCACATACTCATAGTCGGCGCTATGAATATCGCTGTTATAAGTATAAGATGGAATCAGGCCCAAACCGATTCGTTTATCCGGCATGGCATTAATTATGCCCTGAAGGTAGTATTGGAAATTTCTGGAATCGGTTCGATCTCTCGTTATCGTTTTTACTGTGTTCCATCCAATCCCGCCCTGAAACGCGATCGCCGTCGGTAAAACATCGCTTTTGACATTGAAGGCCTTGTACTTAAGTCTCAAATCGACATTATCGTTTAAATTACTTCGTCCCAGCGTAATCATCATTCGATCGGTGATACCAAAAGCCAGCCCCAATCGGATGCCGGCCGGCCCGTCAAAGCCGTAGAACTGATCGAAACCGTCCGATACCGGGGGATAGAAACGATGCATGATTTGAAACTCCATTTCGTTCTTGCCGATAGTCTCCGCGGTGGGCAGATTGACGGCATCGTTGGCATGAAAAAGCTGAAGTGTCAGCTCGATCGGCTGATCGTCCCGCTTCCAGTTTGCTCGAGAATTATCGGCCAAAGCCGCAGTGGAAGAAATAAGAATCACGAGTCCGACCAATATTGTTTTCATGATTGTGTCTCCTTAATTCCCGCCTTCATAGAGTCTTACATAAAAATCGAGTTTGATCTGAATTATTTCATTTATCTTCATGAACATCAATGAGGGGATTTCAATATTGTAATCGCTCAGTTTGACAGTGAAGTCATAATTTACGCGATATCCATTGCCGTCACTCATGACAGTGCCATCGAATGAAACAGTTTGCTCGACGCCATGAATTTTCATCAGGCCTTCAGTGACAACATCAAATTTCCCGGGTGATTTTTCGTTTACTGATGCAAGGCGCCCCTCGAATACGGCATATGGGAAAATATCCGTTTCCAGATAGTTTTCCCGCATATGACGGTTCCGGAGCCCGATCCCGGTATCCAGTCCGTTTAATTCGACTTCAAAATAAACCTCGCTGCTGTCGAAGTCATTGCCCGGAGCGAGATGTTCTTTGACAAACAAAACATAACCGTCAATTCGATCGGTGATTCCCTCGAAATCCTCGATTGGTGCATCGGAAATGAATTTCACCAGGTTCGCCGCCGCCTTATCGACATGATACTCGGAGGCCTCGGCACCGGCGGACAATGATATAAAGAAGCTTAAGGCCAGTATAGTTTTCATGTCCGTAACCATGTCTAGTTGTCCTTGGCTCCCT
>JBFMFJ010000448.1:0-2913 GCA_040752235.1 Candidatus Zixiibacteriota bacterium
ATCATGCCACTATCAGCGGTGGAGGAGTCTGGTGTAAGGGCTCCGACCCACAATTTATAAACTGCACTTTTGTCGGGAATTCGTCTATGGCCGGAGGGGCCGTTTTTGTGCTGGGGACATCTTCGCCCATTTTGACCAACTGCATTGTGGCCTTCTCGGAAGAAGGCGGCGGCCTCTATTCTAATGAAAGCAGCAGTCAGCCAACGGCTCATTGTTGCGACATTTTCAACAACGTCGGCGGCGACTGGGCCGGGAGCACTGCCGATCAAAGCGGCATTAATGGAAATTTCGAACTCGACCCACTATTCTGTGATCCCGAATCGGGCAATTACGGTCTGGAGGCTTCCTCGCCCTGCCTCCCGGCCAATAATGATTGCCATATTCTTATGGGGGCGCCTCAAACCGGCTGTCAATAATGACGGCAAATTGCGATTTCCATAAAAAAATCTCCAGAAATCCCAAAGACAGGCCGATTATAGTCATAATGAGCACAAAATACGCCCTAAATGCGGTTAAAACACCCGATTGCGCTTGTTTTTTCCGAACTTTTTTGTATTTTTGGCGGTTGTTATTATAAAAATGGAAGGGTTTTAATTGCTATGCTGAAGATAACTGATAAGGCTAGTACGGAGTTGCAGAAAGTTCTTGATTCTGACGCTCAGAAAAGCAAGAACTTGATTCTATATTTTATGGGCGCCGGCTGAAGCGGTCCATCCCTGGGAATGGCTCTGGATGAGTCAACGGAAGGTTTGGAAGAGCTTAGCTCGAATAATATCATCGCCTATATAGATCCAAAACTCAATGAGTATATTTCTCAAATCGGCGATATCAATATCGACTACATAACAAACGAGATGGGAAGCGGCTATGCCATCAAAATCGGCGAAGCCGATTGCAGCCAGGGTGGCTGTAAAGGCTGTGCCTGATTCCCGATCACAACAAAGTTTACCAAAACGGTCGGCATTTTAATAATGTCGACCGTATAATTTAGGGGGAACGGCAAAATATGAAACAATATCAGGTTTTTCACTGTTTTGCCGATAAACGGGAATAAATAGGTAGTATTTCATTTTTACAAAAAATCGGAGTCAACGCATGAAAAAGTATTTGCCGTTCTTTTTCATTTTCTTGCTGATTGCTGGAGGCATCTCAGCTCAGGAGGTCTCGGAAAAGGTAAATTCCAACAAGGCCCGGGTTGTTATTAATATTATTAATAACACGGAGTGGCCGGCGGGCAGCAATGCCGAGTTCGATACTTTCACCATATCGGTCATCGGGCAACCCGCATTTGTCGAGAAACTGAAGCAACTTTCGACCCAGGAATTGAAGTCAATTAAGAACGTAGCTATCAGAACCGTTTCGGCCGAGGATGATCTTTCGGGATCAAGTATGGTCATAGTCTCTGAAAATGATCTATCGGTTCTGGCAAATGTACTCAAAAAGGTCGAAAATAAACCTATCCTTACCGTCAGTGATATCGAGGGTTTCGCCCGCTACGGTATAATTGCCGAACTTGCGCCCGCCGGAGACGGCAGCGGCCAAATTGAATATTTGATTAATAAAATGGTCCTGAGAAAATCCGGCCTTAAAATCAGCGAGGATATTATCAACAAGGCCAAAAAGACATACGGCAAATAATATTAACAGGATTTTTTTCATGCCATCCGGAAATACCGGGTGGCATTTTTCATTTTAAATTACCCCCGCATCTATAATATTTAATATATTATATCTTCATTCTAAATCATAAGTCACTTTCATTTATTGACCGGGAGTGTAAAATGATTCGCGATCATGAGGATGCTTTTGGACATGCCATGTACGATTTCCTGCATGGTAAACCTGCCAGGGAAATTGTCGAGCGGGAAGATGGCTATATCGATGTTTCCCCCGGTCCTGCCTATTATTTGTCGCAATACAAAGACTGGCCCCATCATTATAAGAAGGCTATGAGCCGTATCAGGGGTAAGGTGCTCGACATCGGCTGCGGCGCCGGGCGAATCTCCCTGTATTTGCAGGCTCGCGGTTTCGATGTTACCGGTATCGATATTTCGCCGCTGGCAATTAAAACCTGCCGGGAACGGGGGCTTCGGAAAGTGAAGGTGATGTCCATTACCCGAATTAATAATAAACTGGGCGAATTCGATACCCTGGTTATGCTTGGCAATAATTTCGGCCTTATGAGTAATTTGAATCGGGCAAGGTGGCTGCTTCGAAAATTCAGAAATATTACCACCCCGGGGGCCCGGATTGTCGCCGAATCCCTCGAATATGTCAGCACCAAAGAGCAATACCATCTGCAATATCAGAAAGCCAACCGGAAACGGGGACGCATGGCCGGGCAGATTAAAATACGTGTCAGATACCTTAATTATAAAACCCCGTGGTTTGACTACTTGTTTGCCACCCATGAAGAAATGAAACAAATCGTAATGGGAACAGGATGGGAGGTTGAGGAATACATCGACTCCGGAGAACCGCATTATATAACAATATTCAAGAGGAAGTAAAAGAACAAAAGTTATTCTTCTCGCGGCACAATAACATAATGACTACCAACAACTTAGTCCTGCGGATAGAAAGAATTCCGACATATCATTTTGCTTGACATAGATATTGCATTTGGTTAATATTCTTGTTTATAAAATAAAATGAGGTGACCGAATTGGAGACCAAGGATACGACTGTGAATAAACGTAGCGATCTTTTCGACAAATGTTTCAATTTTACCGCCGCCCATGAAGTCCGAGCGGCCGGGCTCTACCCTTACTTTAATGCTATCTCATCCGAACCGGGCGACGAAGTAACCATCGGCAATCGGAAACTGATCATGATCGGTTCCAATAATTACCTTGGTCTTGTCAACGATCCCAGGGTCAAGGAAGCTGCCGCCGATGCAGCCCGCAAGTATGG
>JBFMFJ010000449.1:0-2903 GCA_040752235.1 Candidatus Zixiibacteriota bacterium
TTTTATTGGTCTGTGAATTGCTCAAAGAGAGAGCGGATAATTCTGCTTTGAGAAGATATGATACATAGAATAGTAATTATTATCGCGTCATTACTGCTTATCAGCCTGGGCGCCATGGTGTTGCCGTCTAATGCCATGGCCGGAAGCGCTGTCCCGGAGTTCAACCCGATTTCGCGTCAATATGTTCTTGAGGGCAATAAATTGCAGCTGGAAGTTTTTGCAGCCGATTCTGATGGCGACCCTGTTTCGCTGGGTATGGTGACCCGTCCGACCGGAGCCGCCTTTACCGACCATGGTGATGGGAGCGGGCTTTTGGTATGGCAGACTGACTTCAGCGGACCGAACTCATCGGAAGGTTCCCCGTATGGTTTGACTTTCTGGGCCGGCGACGGCCAGAACACTGCCCTTCTGCAGGCGGAAGTCGTTGTCATAAATAATAATAGAAATCCTGTCATATCATCCCCGGGTGTTGTCACCATCTCTTCCGGCGAAGAGTTAAAATTTGATGTTTCCGGTTATGATCCTGATCTTGATCCGGTAAGCTGGAGGATTCTGGATGCCCCCGGCGGTCTGGAGTTTCTTGGTGGAAATCCCGGAACATTCGTTTGGAAAACATCTTTCGCCGATTCAGGTGATTATAACGTTGAGGTTTGCCTGACAGATCAGTTCGGCGGAGCCGATACTGCCACCGTGTCGCTGAACGTTTTGTCCACTGAAGTTTTTGGGTTATCTATTGACACCACTTCGGCTTACCCGGGGGAATATGTAACCGTTCATGTGTCGCTCGATAATCTGGAGGCTGTCTCGGGCTTCAATATAGTCTTCAATTATGACGTCAGTGTTTTAACCGCCTCTTCAATCACCAAGGTTGGAACGCGATCGGCGTCTTTTGAATATTTTACCTATAAGTTAAATAACCGCGGTATCTTCGGGGATGTCCTGCTGTCCGGTATTGCTGATCTGGCGGGAGGCGTGGTCGGATCCGACATTCAGCCCGGTTCGGGGCCGATTGCCGAGATGAGTTTTTATATCAGCAATAACCTGCAGTATGCCGGACTTTCGATTCCGCTGATATTCGTTTTCAGGGACCCGATTGAACAAAACGACAATTCCCTGACCAATGAACTTGGTGATAAAATCATCCCTAATCAGATAGGTTTTTCCAATGGATATATCAAAATCAGGTCGTCCTCTCCCAACAGCCTGGGGGATATTAACCTCAATGGCATACCTTATGAAATCGGTGATGTTATTTATTTTACCAACTATTTTATAAATCCGGTGCTGGCGCCGCTGTCTGCCGCTCAGTGGCTTAATTCCGATGTCAACCGGGACGGTAATGGCGGAACGGTCGCTGACCTGGTCTATCTGCTTAATACTATTGTTAATGCCGGAATGGGCAGTTCCAAAATTTCGCCTTTCGCAGGAACTGTACGGATCGGCATTGACAATAGTGAAGGCTTCTATCGGCTTATTTATGATTCTCCTGAAAACCTGGGCGGTTTGGCCCTTACTTTGCAGGGAGATAATAAGTTAGATATTGAAACAGTTATACGATCAAAATTTGAAATGCTGGGAATGACAGTAAAATCGGCCGTGGATGGCGATATCATCCGGTTCCTGATTTATAGTGATGAAGGTGTCGTCATGCCGTCCGGCCGGCATGAATTTATAGAAGTGGCGAGTCAATACGATTTCGCCATAAAGGAAATTCAGCTTTCGTCGGTGGGCGGGTTTGTTGTGAAATCGACTCTCGACAATGCCTACCTTCCGGAGTCTTTCACCCTCTATCAGAATTATCCCAATCCGTTCAATCCGACGACTGAAATCATGTTCGATTTATCTGAAGCGGCTTCGGTCCGTCTGACCGTTTACAATCTTCTGGGTCAGGAGATTCGAAGCCTGATAGATCAGACTCTTCCCGCGGGCCGGCATGTTGCCGTCTGGGATGCCTGTGATGATCAGGGACAAAAAGTTGCCAGCGGGATCTATTTTTATAGTCTTGATAGTGACGCATTTTCGGCAAGGAAAAAAATGTTACTTCTTAAGTGAGGTATTGATATATGAACAGGGAAAAAATATTCAAAAAAGATAATATTATGAGGTGGGTAATGCAATTTGTCAAAATCCCGCTATTCCTTTTATTGATGATTCTATTGATGCCGATATATGGCAATGCGCAAACCAATGAGCCGGTCTTCAATGATTCGAACTATACGGTGACCATCGGCGCTTTCCAGGCGATGCCCGGTGATACGGTATTAATGCCGATAAGAATCAAGAATTATGACACGACACATGTTGTAGTAGATCCTGTTACCGAGGAAGAAATCCCACCTACCGGTGCACTCGGCGGCTTTTTAATAAGGCTCGAGTTGAATACGGAAACGGCCTGGACAGCCGATAATCCGTTACTGATTCCTGCGATCGGCGAAGCGGATACCAACGCCGCCGGAGATACAACCACCTATTATTTTGATTTTAAGATGGTCGGACGAGGGATTTTTACGGGGTTATTCCCGGCAGCGGGGCAGCTTCCGGATACGGTGTACTCACATATCTATGTCAAAACCGATCCGCCTGAAGCGAGATATTCGGATGTTATATATATTCAGTTTTTGCCGCCTCAGCCGGATCCGACGAAATATACCAACTGGCCGCTGTTGCCGCCATCGTCCACTGAAGATGTCATTATGTATGTGCCCATGATTGTCAATCCCGATGCCGATACGGGCCAGGTGACCTGGGTTTATCCAAAAAACAACATGTATGATGACAATGACCCGGTCAACCAGTTCTCGGACAGTACCGGACTCCTATATATTGAACCGGTGAAAACCCGCGGATTATTCCGGGTGGCTCCGAAGATCAATCATCTGCCTGTTATAAGTGTTCCTAATGAT
>JBFMFJ010000450.1:0-2897 GCA_040752235.1 Candidatus Zixiibacteriota bacterium
GCGGTTGAACGATATAAGAAAGAAGTCCAGATGCGTTCGGAGATTGACCGGGCGGCCGCGGTCGGCGAAAAGGACGGTGTTTTCACCGGGAAATATGCCATAAATCCGTTTAACGGCGAGAAAGTCCAGCTCTGGGTGGCCGATTACGTTCTGGCCGGCTATGGAACCGGCGCCGTGATGGCGGTCCCGGCGCATGACAGCCGCGATTTCCAGTTTGCAAAAAAATATGATATTCCGATAAAGGTGGTCATTCATCCCGATGCCAGAACTTCTCTGAAGCTCGAGGATATGAAAGATGCCTATACCGAGTATGGCGTTATGGTCAACTCGGCGAATTTCGACGGGCTGGTCGGGGAAGAGGCAATTCGGGGTGTCAGCGATTATGCCGAGAAAAAAGGCATCGGGTGCAAGAAAGTCAATTACAGGCTGCGAGACTGGTTGATATCACGTCAGCGCTACTGGGGAGCGCCGATACCGATTATTCACTGTCCCAAATGCGGGACAGTGGCGGTTCCGGAAAAAGATCTGCCGGTGCTCCTGCCCGAGGTCGAAAATTATATTCCTAAAGGGCGTTCGCCGCTGGCCGATGTGCCTGAATATATGAATGTAAAATGCCCGGAATGCGGGGGAGAGGCTCAGCGCGATCCGGATACCATGGATACCTTTGTCTGTTCATCATGGTACTACCTGCGCTATACCGACCCGAAAAATGACGGGAAGCCATTCGATAAGGCTATGATGGATTCATGGATGCCGATCGATAAATATATCGGCGGAATTACTCATGCCACCGGACACCTGATTTATTTTCGCTTTTTCCAGAAATTTCTCAAGGATATCGGCTGGGTCAAAGATGAAGAACCGGCGACAGTATTGTTCAATCTGGGCATGGTGATGGATGCCAAAGGTGAAGTGATGTCGAAGTCCAAAGGCAATGTCGTCTCCCCGATCGGCCTGATGGATCAGCGGGGTATCGATATTTCGCGCCTTGGAATGTATTTCACGGCGCCGTCCGAGAAAGAGGTTCTCTGGACCGATGATGTCCTGGTGGGTATCGAGAAATTCATCAAAAACCGCTTTTTTGCATTGACCGGAGAATATGGCGGCACCAGGCCAGACTTAAAGTCTTACTTTAAGTTGTCTGGCATGGCTGATTATGATAAAAACATTTACATCAAGCTTAATCAGACCATCAAAAGGGTTTCCGAAGATATTGACCGACTGCAGTTTAACACGGCAATCGCGGCTCTTATGGAACTTGAGCATGGATTTAAGCCGGAACAGTTTGCTAATCCGAAACTGCGCGACTATATAATATTGAAGGCAATTCAATTAATAGCGCCGCTGGCGCCGCATCTGGCTGAAGAAATGTGGCAAATCTGCGGTAATTCCGGCTCGGTATTCAAATCACGCTGGCCGGATCATGATCCCGATGCGGTTCAGTTCAATGCCGTCAAGATTGCCATTCAGGTGAATGGTAAGCTGCGTTCTGAGATTGAGATAGCCCGTGATACAGCGGAAGACGAAGTCGTCGCAATGGCGCTGGAAGATGCCAAAGTCGTAACCTATATAGATGGCAAACAGATTATAAAGAAGATATACATACCGAATCGGCTTGTAAATATAGTGGTAAAATAGGAATTATAAATGGGCCTCTATTGAAGCAGGCCCATTTATTTCGAATCACAAGTTAACATAATATATCTTTTGAGACACTATAATATAAGATAAAACCCATTCATAGTCTGGCCCCCTTCCCAAAAAATCAATGTGCCCCTATTTGCTAAAATGAATAACTAAGAATCAGGTTTATGCTGTTCTTGTGCGGGCTGTAATTGGCGCTGAAGTCAATTGATGGTCGAAATAAATCGCTTAGACGGATCGGCTCATATCCATAAATGAAGGAACCGATTATCCCCCCCGCAAGTCCGCCGCCCAATGCAAAGATTACAATTGTTTTTGTTTCGGGGTCGGTTCGTTCTTTAATAAATTTTTCGCCTTCATAAGTGAATGTATAGTCGTTCTTGATTTCTTTTTCATAAAAATAACCAAGCAAGGCCCCGGCTGGAAGGCCGAATAGAAACGCATAAGACTTTGGCACGGCCCTATTCTTTTTCCAGATAAAGGCCTTTTTTACATATTTTGATTCAAACCTTTGATTCTGCAAAAGACCCAGAGTTACCGCATCGGGTTCCAGGCTTATTAATGTTTCCCTCAAATTCTCGAGCATTCCAATCAATAACTTTAACTTTATCGCCCGGTTTTATTTCTTTCGCATTCGCGTTATTTCGTAAAAGACTGATTAACGGAAAAAAGCCAAACAGGCGATTACTGCAATTTGATGCTTATTCATTTTGCCTACTAGTTTAAAAAATAGCCCAGGACAACTTGAATACCATTATTGTTGGAATTACTTTTTATACTCAATTTCATTTTGGATTGAAGGAATTCATCCATCGAGATATCTTCATAGCCTTGAGAAAGACTTCCAATCACTGCCCCGATACCACCCATAAAGAATGAATATATCAGAACCGTTTGAATGGTAGCCTCCGATTTCGATTCGCCCCATTTATCCATAAAAGTGTCTCGAAGATCACGCCCGAGTAAAAGCCCGTATGCGACCCCGGCGCCGAATCCAATCAAATAACCATTCGTTCTTGGCCCTACCCGGTTGCTTTTCCAAACGGAAATGCTCTTAATATCAGCTACCTGAAATTGCTGATTTTCAAGAATACGGAGAGTGACAGAATTGCTGTCAAAACGCATCAGGCTCCCTTCGTATACGTGGTCCAGAGAGTCGATTATTTTTATTTTATCCCCTCGCTTAAGTTTCATGGCGTGAGCTGGACACACAAGGATCCCGGCCAGAATCAGGAAGGTCAAAAAAGCCGATA
>JBFMFJ010000451.1:0-2896 GCA_040752235.1 Candidatus Zixiibacteriota bacterium
TGATTTGGCCAAAAAGTGCCGCCGAGTTGTAAAATTAGAAAACGGCCTTGTCAGCAAGGTCGACTAGAGTTAGGAAAAAAATATGGTGTGTCAGGATTGCAAAAAGCAGACAGCCACAGTTCACTTAACACAGATCATAAATAACGAAAAACTGGTTGTTTCACTGTGCAAGGACTGTGCCGCCAAAAGAGGCTTTCATTCGCCGCTTGACAATGTCCCTTTTCCGCTGAGCGATCTGATCTCCGGATTAATACAGCCGTTGCCGCAGAAAAAGGGAGATATTCCCGATATCGCCTGTTCGCGGTGCGGCCTGACTTTTGAACAATTCGTCCAGCAGGGACGTTTTGGTTGTGGTGAGTGTTACAGCGCTTTTCGTTCGCGCCTTGAACCTATAATGCGCAAGATTCATGGTTCTTCGCTCCATAAAGGTAAGACACCTGTAACCGGTGAAGGTGTACCGATTCCGGTCAGGGAGGAAGAAAGACTGGAAGAAGCTCTTAAGAAGGCCATCGAAGGTGAAGATTTTGAGCGCGCCGCCGATTTACGTGATAAACTAAAGGCATTGCGCGAAGCTCATTTAATTGCAAAGGATGAAGAGTGAGCAATATGTTTGAGGATATGGCCAGGAATCTGACCGGGTGGCTCTCCGGCGAGGGCGATGAAAGCATGGTAGTTCTTTCATCGAGGGTTCGGCTGGCCCGGAATGTCGCCGGATGCATTTATCCATCGGCGGCCGATTCCGCCACCAGAGAAAAGGTGGTCGGTTATTTTGAATCGGCGGTCGAGCGCTCCGAGCTGCTTTCCAATGGCAATTTATTGCGCGGAAGCGACCTTACCCCTCTGGATCGTGATTTCCTGGTGGAGAGGCATTTGATGTCGCCCGGCTTCATGCAGGATGATAAATCCCGGGCGCTATTTATCAGCGCCGACGAACAAATTTCCATCATGGTCAATGAGGAAGACCACCTGCGGATTCAGGTCCTTTCTCCGGGGCTTAATCCGGACAGCCCGTTCGAAATTGCCGGAAAGTACGACAATGAAATCGGCAAACATCTGGAATTCGACTATGATTCCGATTTCGGCTATCTGACTGCCTGCCCCACCAATGTCGGGACCGGTCTCAGAGCCTCCGTATTGATTCATCTGCCCGGCCTGGTAATCACCAAGGAAATTGACCGGGTTATTTCGAAAATTGCCAAAATGGGTGTAGTTGTCCGCGGATTTTATGGCGAAGGCAGCGATGTTCTGGGAAATCTGTTCCAACTTTCCAATCAGAATACTCTGGGTGTGTCTGAAGCCGAAACACTGCAGCTGATAGCCAGCGTCACGCATTCGATTATAGCAGAGGAAGCTCATGCGCGTGATAGGCTTATGGCCGAGGCCTCGGATCATATCTGCGATAAAATCTGGCGCGCCTACGGCATTCTTAGACATGCCCGCGTGCTGACATCGGAAGAAGTCATGAATCTTCTCTCGGCTGTCCGGCTGGGAATTGCTCTGAATGTTGTGGATTGTGTTGAAATTTCTGTGATTAATGAGATTCTGCTGCTGTCGCAGCCGGCTCATCTTCAGAAATATTACGCCAGGGATATGACGCAGGATCAGCGTGATGTTGTCAGGGCCGATATGGTCAGAGAAAAATTAAAAAACTAGGCACAAATAATCTGAAAGAAGCGTTACAAAGTTAGAAAATTATAGAAAGGTAATAATAATGAATGAGATGTTTACGGAATTAGCCCGGAAAGCTATAGAATATGCCAGGGAAGAAGCAGCCAGGCTGCGGCATGACTATATCGGGACCGAGCATCTCCTGCTGGGATTGATCAGGCTTGGTGAAGGTCGGGCGATTGAGATTATCAACAATCTGGGGCT
This sequence comes from Candidatus Zixiibacteriota bacterium, assembly GCA_040752235.1. GTDB lineage: Bacteria > Zixibacteria > MSB-5A5 > GN15 > PGXB01 > PGXB01. Next base: position 1,873 of record JBFMFJ010000451.1, read on the forward strand.
CGAAACCCAGGATCTCAAAACTTCCATCGAGGAAGTCGTTCAGCCTGCGGGCGGGACCATGACCATGGGCCAGTTGCCGTTGACGGCACGGGCCAAAAAGACGCTGGAAGTCTCCGGGCAGGAAGCGCGGGCGCTTAAATCCAAAGATATTGACACCGAACATATCCTTCTGGCGCTTCTGAAAGATGAGGAAGGGGTTGCCGCACAAGTCCTTTCGATGTATGAAATCGATTATAAAGAAGTCTATGAAGAACTGAAAAATATCCAGACCGGCAAACCTTCGTCATTTAAGCGCAAACGCAAAAAATCGAAGACTCCCGCTCTCGATCATTATGGCCGCGATTTGACCGAACTGGCGCGGCGCGGGCGGCTCGATCCGATTATTGGCCGGGCCGATGAAATCGAACGCGTCAGCCAGATTCTGTCCCGACGGAAAAAGAATAATCCGGTGTTGATCGGCGAGCCGGGTGTCGGCAAGACCGCTATCGCCGAAGGTCTGGCGCAGCGTATTGTTGAAGGTAAAGTACCCCAGACACTCGAAAACAAGCGGCTGGTGACGCTCGATATGGCCTCGCTGGTTGCAGGGACCAAATACCGCGGACAGTTCGAAGAACGTCTCAAGGCGGTCATGACCGAAATCATCAATTCCAAAGATGTCATTATTTTTATCGATGAATTGCATACTATCGTCGGCGCCGGTGGGGCCGAGGGATCGCTTGATGCCAGCAATATTTTCAAGCCGGCTCTTTCCCGCGGTGAACTACAGTGTATCGGCGCAACGACGTTGAACGAATATAGAAAATATATTGAGAAGGACGGCGCCCTCGAACGCCGCTTCCAGACCATTATGGTCGAGCAGCCCAGTGAGGAAAACACTACCAAGATTCTGCAGGGTCTCAAGCCCAAATACGAAGAACATCACCGCCTGACCATCTCCGATGAGGCGATTGCCGCAGCCGTGAAACTTTCGAACCGCTATATCAGCGGCCGTTTCCAGCCAGACAAGGCGATTGATGTTATCGAC
>JBFMFJ010000452.1:0-2893 GCA_040752235.1 Candidatus Zixiibacteriota bacterium
GAAAAGAAAAGTGCCCGCGCCAGATAGTCAAAATTACCGTCACCGGGATTGGTTTCATAGGTAATTAACTTATCGATATAATTTTGCGCCGCCTCGGCCGTTTTCAACGGCAATCGGCCGACAATAAGCTCGGGCCGAATATCGGGGGCATCATCGGATGGCTCGCCCCAGATCCCGTCATTGTCCCCGTCCCAGTCACCGTCAAGATCGGCGTAGTAGAGATCGGAGGGACGCAACAGATAGGTGTTGGTAATCGGGAAATCGGTATCATAGTAATAGAGATACCGTGCCGGAACCAGCACTTCATCACCACCGAGAAGAACATATCGGCCGCCACTGGCATAAAAGTCTTTAAGGTAATTGCGGATTTTGGCAGCATTATCAAGTCCCGAGTAATTTTGAATTATTGAATCGACCGTAACGACCGCTGAGGAATAGCCGCAGGATGTTTTATACCCGGCCAGTTCATTAAAAACGGCAACCAGAGATTGATCGGTTATTATGACATAATCGAAACCAAGCGGAACTCCCGACATTGAAGATCCGCGATTAACGGAATTAGCCGGAGATAATGGCCCATATACGGACAAATTTTCAATTATATCGCTTCGGTCTTTTATTGATTCTATATCCGCGCCGGTATCCATATAGAGAGACTTGACAAAAATCATTTCATTATCTTCGGATATAGTGACCGGAAGGATGGAAACCACCGCATATTTTTCACCATCGAGATATGTGTACTGAATGTCATAAACGGGTGATGATATATCAGCCTGCTCGCGATCCGGGGCCAAGGAATAATCATCGGTAATCCCGGTAATAAGATCATGCGATGAGCACTGTACTGCGGAAAGAGAAGCCAGAAAAACCCTGTCCTCGGCCGGAGTAAAGAAATCAGACTTGCTGAGTCCACTATTTGATTTTATATATAGAGTGATGAATGGCAACGATAGTGTTTCATTGATATTAATACGGTCCGCGCCGGCATAGCCAAAATGATATTCAAGAGAGGAGAGAGACAAGGAATCTTCATAGAATGTGCATATTGGCTGAGCTGCTTGAATACCCGCTCCTGTCGCAAGAACAGCAAAGAGCAATGATATATAATAAACCCTCATTTTCACAACAGCCTCCTGTTTCAAACTGAATCCGTATAAGGCTATTGCAATCGGGCTGCCCGGACTGTCGTGGCGGGTCGTAAATTTGATGGGTGTAAGATGTTGATCGAGAGGGTGTTAGTTATTTATTTTTGATGACATAATTGAGCTGAAAGAATTTTTACAAAAAAATATGGGCAGTCGCCAATACCATATTGTGGGAAGCTTAAAGTTTTTATTTAAGTCATCATATTTAACTTATGGCTGCAAGTAAATGTATCTTGACAAGTTATAAATTTGCGTTTAAATTCTAAGCGTTACTGCTTGAAAATAAAAGGTTTAGGGCCTACAAAAAGCACATTTTTTTTCTTGACATTTTCTCAAAAAAGTGATTATTAGGGGTAGTTCTGGTTCAAAGTGGAGTAAAGTGGAGGACCCATGGTCGGGTACTACGGCCGCTATACTGTTTTGATGGATGAGAAGGGAAGAATCGCTCTTCCGGCCAAATTTAGACCGTCTGCCAAGCCTGATAAGGATGACGACGGTAATTTTATGTTGACCAAGGGACTTGACGGGTGTCTGGCACTTTATCCTGAACAAGAATGGAAACTGATTCAGGAGCGCTTGAATACGCTCGATTTTACAAGGAAGGATTACAGGTATTTCAGCCGACTGCTTTACTCGGTCGCTGTGCCAATCAAGCTTGATCGTCAGGGAAGATTGCTGATCCCCTCGCATCTGCAGGAAGAGGCCCGCCTCCAAAGGGAGATTCTGATTCTGGGAGCGAATCGATGGATTGAGCTATGGTCCCCCGGTGGCTATGAGCAATACCTCAACCAGTACGGTCAGAGCTATGAAGATGTAGCGGAAAAGCTTTTTGACGTCAACCGCCAACAGAAAGAGTGACTTGTTTCACTATCCGGTGTTAGCCGAAGAAGCGACGCGATTCCTCATCACTCGCGGCGACGGCTGCTATCTTGATCTCACATGCGGAGGGGGCGGTCATCTGAAATACCTATCAAAGGTCCTTTCGGCAGAGGCTGTTCTGATCGGCATCGATCGCGACCCCGAAGCGGTTTCCGCGGCCCTCAAGAATCTGGAAGGGCTGCCCCAGAAGGCAAAAATTATAAACAGTGTTTTTGGACGGTTTGACGAAGTGATCAGGGATTTGGGAATCAGTCAGGTGAATGGAATCTTACTGGATCTGGGTATTTCGTCATTTCAGGTTAATACTCCCAGGCGCGGGTTTTCATTCATGGAGGATGGACCGCTGGACATGCGTATGGGCAATGACGCCGCTATCACAGCCGAGCACCTGATAAATCAATATTCGGAAAAGGACCTGGCCGCCATTTTCTGGAAATTCGGGGAGGAACGACAGTCACGCCGCGCCGCTCAAACAATATGTCTCGCCCGGGAAAAGGAAAAAATCAAAACCACCAGGCAGCTGGTGGATTTACTCTCACCGATACTTCCGGCCAAGAGCCGGAATGCTTCGCTGGCCCGCCTTTTCCAGGCGATAAGAATCGAAGTTAACCGTGAACTGGAACAGTTGGAAAGTACCTTGCCGCTTGCCCTCGAGTATCTGGCCGGCGGCGGCAGGCTGGTAGTCATATCATATCATTCTCTCGAAGACAGGATGGTCAAACGGTTTATAGCTGGGAAGGCCAAAGGCTGTGTCTGCCCCAGGGAATTCCCGGTTTGTGTTTGCGGTCATAAGCCTGAGGTAAAAGTGTTGACCAAAAAGGCAGTGAAACCAACGGATGAGGAAATAGCCGAAAACAGCCGGGCAA
>JBFMFJ010000453.1:0-2891 GCA_040752235.1 Candidatus Zixiibacteriota bacterium
CGGCTGGGAATATTTCACATATCGTCATGGTGTCATGGGAACTTGCGGCGATGCCTGTCCTGATGGCCTGCTTCGAATAATCGCCCTCGCTGAAACGAATGACGGTGCAAACCATCCCGATTGCTATGGTCCGCCTGACACTGATCCTCATGAACTGGCAACAATGAGATTCTATGTTTCCAACGACAGGAACCTCAATGGCCAGTATGTCCCCATATATTTCTTCTGGAACGACTGCGGGGATAACGCGATATCCTCGGTGGATGGCGATGACCTATACGTTGATCATGCCATCTACGACTTCCAGGAAAACCTGATCTGGAATGAGGATGATGACGACCTGTATCCCGAAGAAAATCGCATTCCATTTGTCGGAACCCCTGATGTTTGTATGAACCCGGATCCCGAAAAACCGGGATTAATTCGGTGCATCGATTTTATTTATGGCGGAATCGATATTATTCCATCCGATTCCATAGATGCCCGAGGAGATGTTAATCTCAACGGAATCGCTTATGAAATCGCTGACGCCATCACTTTCACTAATTATTTCATTTACGGCTATTCGGCTTTTACCGTTAATCTTGCCGGACAGATTGCCGCGACTGAAATTAATGGGGATGGCTTCGTCCTTACAGTTGCTGATCTCGTTTACCTTATAAGAGTTATTCTTGGAAATGCACCGCCCATTCCAAAGCTGTCGCCGGCTACCTATGAGGCCGAAGTCAACATGCAGGTTAATCATACCGCCACTGTCATTTCGACGAACTCGCCGGTCAATATCGGAGCGGCACAATACATCATTGAGCACGATGGCTACACGCTTGGTGAACCGCACCTAATCAACGGTGCCTCCGATATGACTCTTAAATACAGTGATAAAGACGGAATTCTCAGAATCCTTGTCTATAGCATGGAAGACGGTCGCTCCATCGATGCCGGACCTGAAAACATTGTTGCCATACCGATCAATGGTCAAGGCAGCATGCGCCTGGTAGAAACCCAGTTGTCAGACAACTATGGAAGATTGATAACTGCAAAAACCGATGACGAACTGCTTCTTCCGAAAAACTTCATATTACACCAGAATTATCCCAATCCCTTTAACGCCGAAACGCAAATTATCTATGAACTGCCGAAAACGGCCGATGTCCGAATCGATGTTCTAAACACTATGGGACAATTGGTCGCCGTTCTTTTCGATGACAAGGAAACTGCCGGCGTGCACCGAGTCTCCTGGAATGGACTGGATATCAATGGAAACCAGGTTGCCAGCGGAATTTTCATTTATCGTCTCGAGGCTGATGGAAATGTCCTTACGCGAAAGATGACATTACTGAAATAAAAACAAGATTAGATTTCTACGGACTTACACACCGGGGCGGCCATTATTCAGGCCGCCCTTTAATTTTGCTTATATTCGCCCCAGTCCCAAAAAAACCGTATGCAGTGACACGGCCAGAACGATAAACAGTGTTCTGGCATAATCCGCTTTAAGACCGAGGAATCGGTATTCAATGGACCTGTCACCGCAGCTCCCGATGCAATCACCACACAGGGTACAGGAAATATTCGGTTTGCGGTTTTTGATATCGGCCAGGTTCAGAGCATCATAACGGCAGGAAAGACGACAGATACCACAGTCGCTGCAACTGTCATTGATTCGTATTCTAAAGGGTGATATCTTCCCCAGCCAGATGGCCAGAACCCCTATAGGACACCATGTTATGCAATGCGTCATGGCCCCGGTGCGCCGCGACCAGAATAACATGACACCGACACCGATGAGGCCGAATAATAATCCCAAAAACGTGGCCACCGTCATTGAAACACCCAGCAGTCTCAGGCCCATGGCCACAGCTAAAACCAAAAACAGGATTGCCACTCTTACCGGCTGCCGCCATGCCGGGAGTTTTTTCGGTTTGCGCAGTTTTCTGGAGGCCGCATCATCCCAGGCACCTATATAGCATAGGTGACTGCACCAGGCCGGCCCGACCAGTACCAGAGCCCCGGCGAACAGGAACAGCATGATGGAGCTTTCCCATCGAAACAACGGCCCCGCGATAATCATCGCCGGAATCGGCAGGTGCAGTTTCCCGGTCATAAGAAACTGCTCCGCCCCCGCCAGACCGAGAGCCAGTTGACCGAAAAATACAATCGAAAACAAGGCCCAGATTCGCCGGCGCCATTTGGATGACCCCGCTCGATCAACCATTTTCTCGGTAATGTAGGCCGCATACAGGGACAGGAAAAATATTTCAATCCAGCCGCCGCCTGGGATAAATCTTTCGAGAAGAAGCAGCGGCAGCTTGACTTTTAGCTGCACCATTGTCAAAATGAAGCCGGTCAGGAAAAAGGCGGCCGAAGATGGTATCGCCGATTCCGCGGCTCTGGCATATATATCGGCGATTTTCTTTTTTCTGAAAACCAGGCCGGATAATGCCGTAAGAACCGTCACTGATCCGAGAATCGCCCCCAGTCTCAACCACGGCATCCCCAGCGCCTGCCGGATATGAATAAAAGCGAAGGTCGTCTCAATCCAGACCAGCGCTCCCAGCAGCAGCAGACCGGAAATGACATACATTACCCAGCGGCGATTTATCAGGAGCATGAATGGGGCGGATGTCGATACCACCGCCAACCCGATATTCCCTGATCTGAAAAAGTGGGCTGAAATCAATAACGCTGAAAGCAGTACGGGAAGCAATCTTATGATCGTCATCGTCGAGTCCCGATAATTAACCCCTGATCATGGTCAGAATCATTTTAAACCGCTGCGTCGCCTTTACCCCATGTGGAATATTGGCCGGCATAATTACGAGTTCACCGGCCCGAGTGACCACTTTTTCGCCGCCGATTATCAGTTCCGCTTCGCCGTCCAGCACATGAAC
>JBFMFJ010000454.1:0-2883 GCA_040752235.1 Candidatus Zixiibacteriota bacterium
GAAACTTGTTTTCGGCGACCAACTGCAATCCCTGTATCTGAAAAAAAATAAAGACAGCCTTACCGGGTATTACATCGCCAATGACCAGAGACAGGAAATCTCGCGGCCAATGCCGGAGCCGCTATTTGCCGCCGACAATTATATGATCGACCAACTGGAGGCTTTCCTCGCATTTCAAGATATCAGTGTCGGCGACACCATCAGCTCGACCATAATCATCCCTCAGGTGATGGCGACATCGGCCGTCAATTTTGCAGTCGAAGATTATCGGCTGGTGCGATATGGCAATGTTTTTGATTCAGCCTATGTCTGTCATTTCTTCCAGCCGATCGAGCAGATGGTCTATTTCACGAAAGATAAACGCATCGTTCGCCTTGAGCAGACCTCGCAAAACCTGACTGTCATATTGAAGGAAAGCCCTCTGGAAAAAATGACTCCGCCAAAACAACCCTTCTCGTTTATTGATTTCATAAAGAGAATCCCGATTTATCTGGTCTTCCTGATACTCGGAATCATTTTTTCTTCCGCATTTATCTGGAAATACTACCGGAAACCGGAGATATATGTAATTTTCGTACTGGGTGGATTAATTTATCCCGCCCTGCATCTGACCCAATTCCCTCTTCAAAAATGGTACAGTGCTCAATATGTATTGCCGGGCATGCAGGCCGGGGGTTCAATCTACTTATATGCCGCCATTATTGCCCTTATAGCCGGTTTGATACAGATGACATTGAAACTTATCCCAATCAGCATCATGAGTTTCTGGAAAAGACCGAAACAACCACTTGCCGTTGCTCTGGGCGTCTTTTGCGGTTTTGGATTCGGCTTATATGAGGCATGTTCGGTAACCGGAGCCGTGTATCAGGCCGGCAAATTGGCCGTTTTTTCCTGGCCGATATTTCATCAAATTTTCGCGATAATCTTTCATATGATATCAGGAGCCGCGCTGGGCTATGGCATAAACCGGGGTTTCAGACATCTCTTTGTTGTCTGGAGTATTCTGATCCTGGTTTCCACCGCTGCCAATTATATGTTCGTCTTTTTAAACAAAGGCATATTGGATGCCGGCGCTCATGAATTACTGGTGGCGGCAATATTCTTAATTACTCTGCTGGTGGTATATATTATGGTCAAACGAGCCAGGCATTAGCCAATGGGAAATTTCGATTTGACAACATATAACCCATTTGTTATTTTCTTCACAAGCAATTGTTAGTGGTGTGAATTGGACGAAAATTAAGGTTTATTTCGGCCCAAAAGATTAATAAAAGAGATTAAGGAACAGGAATTTATGAGGTTAGCATGGCTGATATGAAATTATCACAGCGAGGTTTGGCCCTTCCGGCGTCGCCGATCAGGAAGCTGATTCCCTTTGCGGAGCAGGCCAAGAAACGCGGCACTCATGTGTATCACCTGAATATCGGCCAGCCGGATATTGAAACCCCGCCGCAGTTTTGGGATGCCGTCAAGAATTACTCAAATAAAGTCCTGGCTTATGGCAACTCTCAGGGTATGGCCGGATACCTGGCCAAATTGACCGGATATTATAAAAGATGCGGCCTGGATATTAAAGAAGATGAGATTATCGTGACTACAGGCGGTTCGGAGGCCATCATTTTTGCCATGACCGCCATTTGTGATCCGGGTGATGAAATTATCGTCTTTGAACCGTTTTACACCAACTACAACGGATTCGCCATCCAGGCAGGCATCAAGGTGGTCCCGATAACAACCTTCGCAGAAAACGGCTTCCATCTCCCCCCTGATGATATCATCGAAAAGGCCATTTCGCCCCGAACAAAAGGGATTATGTACTGCAATCCGAATAATCCGACCGGAACGGTCTTTACAGCGGATGAGATAAACCGGTTGAAAAACCTTGTCCTTAAGCACAATCTGTTTCTCTTGGCCGACGAAGTCTACCGCGAGTTTATTTATGAGGGTGAGTACATAAGTATTATGTCCCTTGAAGGCATAAGTGATCGGGCCATAATGCTTGATTCCATCAGCAAGCGCTTCTCGGCCTGCGGCGCCCGGGTCGGTAATATCGTGACGAAAAACAAAGATATTTACAGAGCGGCCTTACATATGGGACAGGCACGACTTTGCTCCCCCACTCTGGAGCAGGTCGGTGCGGCCGCCGCCTATGATCTCGGCGATGAATATTTCGGCCGGATGATCGGTGAATATCGTCGGCGCCGCGACGTGGTTTATGAAGGATTGATGAAGATTGAAGGCACTATTTGCATCAATCCCGGGGGTGCCTTTTATATCATGGCGAAACTGCCCATAAACGATGCCGAAAAATTCGCAGCTTTTATGCTGAGTGATTTTGAATATAATGGCAAGACAGTTATGGTGGCGCCCGGCCCAGGATTTTATGCCACACCCGGTATGGGCCAGAGCGAATGCCGGATTGCCTATGTTCTAAAGACATCTGACCTCGAAGACGCTATGGATATCCTTAAACACGGTGTGGAGGCCTTCAACAAAAGCAGGTAGAATTTTACCGCACTAACCACTGAATGGGCGGGATATTTTCCCGCGAACAACCAGAAGATACGAAAAATATGAGCGACAATCAGAGTTATGCCGGAATCGATATAGGAGCCACCAATATCAAATACGGGCTCTTTGATGCCAGTGGCACGGTTGTTTATCGCGATCAAAAACCGGCCATGGTCGAGAAAGGCTCCAAACCTTTGCTTCATTTAATCACCAATATCGCCGAAAATCTCCTGCTGAGAGCTGCTGAAGAGGAGCTGCAAATCGGCTGGCTGGGTGTCGGTTCGCCGGGAGTTGTTGACAACCTGGCAGGCGTTATTAAAGACAGGTGCCCCAATATCCCTGACTGGGAAGGCATGGAACTCGGCTCGTATT
>JBFMFJ010000455.1:0-2867 GCA_040752235.1 Candidatus Zixiibacteriota bacterium
GGACCATTTTGCAGAATTCGGCTGCCGGAAGTTCGCCGTCTTTGATGAAAGCGTTCTTCAGGCGCTCGACGCCGAATTGACCTTTATGAATATTTTCCGCTTCGGTTACGCCATCGGTAAAGGCAAGTAGTCTGTCACCGCGCGAAATGTTTATTTCGCCTTCCTTGAATTTTGCTTCCGCGAATTGCCCGACAAACGTCCCGCCCGGATGAAGCATTTTGATATCCTGCTTCTGCGAATCCCAGTAGAACGGCGGCAAATGTCCGGCATTGCAGTATGAGGCCCTGTTCGTCTTCATATCGACGCGGGCGATAAATAAAGTCACGAACATGTGATGACTTTTAATGACTCCATTGCACAGGACATTGTTAAGATTGGCCATCAGGGCCGAAGGTGATATATCGGGCGATTTCATCAGCTCGGAGCGGATAACGGCTGCCGACGCCGACATCAGCATGGCCGCCGGAACGCCCTTGTTGGAGACATCCCCAATGACAACCACGAAATTCTGATCATCAACCCTGATAATATCATAAAAATCACCGCCGACATATCGGGCCGGACGATACATGGTGCCGATATCGACTCCCTTAATGTCGGAGCGCATGTCCGGCAATATGGTTTCCTGAATCTGGCGGGCAATGGTCAATTCCTGCTCTATCTTTTGCTTTAAAAGCGATTCCTTGAGAAGAATTGCATTGTCGATAGCCACGGCGGCAAAATTGATGAGCATGGCCAGATGCCGCTTGTCCTCTTCCCTGAAGCCGTCATCAGTGGTTTTATTAATAATGACAATTATTCCATGACATTTGGCTCGGGATTTTATCGGTAACGCCAGGACACTTTTGATATTGGGGCCGAAATCCAGCTTATGTTTATATTCCTGGATTAGAATCGGCTGCTGTTTGCTGAAACAATATGAGGCGATATTGGTACCGTCTTCGCCGAAAATATTTCTGACCAAAAGGTCATCGACTCCCCACGTCACCTTCGAGATAAGCTCCCCGCCTTCATTCAGTTGCAGCAGTCCCACCTCACCATCGACCATCCGGATCGACATTTCCATGACAACAGACAAAATTGTCTCCAAATCGAGGATTGAGGCAATCAGGGCTCCCATTGTCGCCAGATCATGGAGATTAAGCCTGGTCTTTTCCAGCTTGTCTTCCAATTCGAAGATTCTTGCATCGGTTGAAATGTCTTGTGCCATAGAGGATTAATCGGCAAATTAACCGTTTTATTTATCATAATCTTTCCGGGACTCAGATTGTCATTGGAATAAGAATGAATGCAATCTATTGCACAGTATTATGCAATGCCTTGCATTTACTTATATTCTGATTTTCCTATGGCCCCACTAAATCACCATATTTCTTATGCTTATAATTTATTTGAAAATATTATTCCTGACTATTACTATCTTCTTTGTCTGAAGGTTCATAATAGGAATCACTATCACTCTACAACCACCATCACTCAATACGCTGTGCCACAACATGTTGCAAGTACTTTCCAGAGTGAAGCCAGATATCTACATCGACATCATGATCTGGTCAATTTCCCGTAAAATAAACCCAAGCTTAACAGCGAAATTAAAAAAATGAAGTCGGCATGAAAAGTGCATATTTACATTTTAAAAATATGCCTAAGAAAGGACATGCCTATGAAGAAAATTTGGATGCTCATATTCTCTATTGTCCTGCTGACCTTCGGTTCATCGCAGGCGGTTCCCAATCTTCAGCTTTTTATCGACGGGGGCACTTATGATGCGGCGTCGGAAAGCTGGGTATCGACCAGCGGCACCTTTGACATTTATGTCATTGGCGCCAATGAGGCGCTCTCCAGTGTGAAGGTCAGTATGGCGCTGGCATTCGCAAAGGATGACGACCCCAATGGTCTTGCTTCTGTTGATGTTGACGGTTCGACCTATGATGAATGGATTTATGGATATGCTCCGATTATGACCGCCCCCGACTTCGATCCGGGAGATGATCTTTCAAAACATGGAATTTTTCCAACCTGGTTTACCGAATTCGATGCCGGTAATTTCGGATTGGTGGGCGGCGTCGGTGATGTTCAGCCGCAGCCTGATTATTATGATCCGTCGATTGATGGTTACATGGCGAGTTCCAAAACGCTTGGAGAATATAAGGTCTTTTCGATTTCGGCCACCGGAACGGCTTTCCTGCATTTCGATGCTTACACGTTGAATCCGGACGGCAGTATTCGGTACTTCGCACCATTCTCGCATGATGCCACTATGACTCCTCCTCCGCCCGGTGTTCCTGAACCGGCCAGCCTGATCCTGTTTGCCATTGGAGGAATGGGATTGGGTATTTACAGAAAGTTCCGCAAATAGACCGGATGCCCGGTGCTCAAGACATATATAACGGGGGGCTAATGCCTCCCGTTTATTTATGAGACATGACATCCTCACGCAGAGCAGCGAAAAAATAACATCAGGGACTGATTGTTTGCGCTCATGGGAACGAAATCAGAGAAATATTTGTTTAGAGAGTACACTCAGAGGGGATTATATATGAAGACAACAATATTAATGATGTTAGCGATTCTTTTCCTGGCATCGATCTCATTTGCCCAGGTATCTGCCGTGGGATACAAAACATCGCCTTCCCCTAATACAAATAACGCCAAGAACAGTGCCAGCCACCCTTCGGATCTTATTGGCGATTATAACGCGCAGAGCGACAAGAATATCGATTACACCATAACGCAGCCGGGTGTCGGTGAAAGTCAGGAAGACAGGACATCCGTCATACCGGAACCTTCCACGATTCTCCTGGTGGGCGCCGGATTGGCCGCGGTTGGTATAAGAAGAAAATTCAGAAAGTAAGATTAATTTCTTC
>JBFMFJ010000456.1:0-2866 GCA_040752235.1 Candidatus Zixiibacteriota bacterium
CGGCTCTTCCGCCACAAATAACAATTGATACTGTCACTGCCGTGGAAACACCATCCGGCGATGATCCTTCTCCAACCAGCGCTGATGGGCTGGCCGGTGTGGATAAAATCTCCGATGGCTTTGGATTCATTCATATTCTGGCTCACGGACGAAAAGACGGTTTTATAGTCAAGTCGGCCAACTATGCCGACTGGCCGGCTTCACTGATCCTGTCCGTGCCCCAGGATAACAGCGATCACGGCAGCCTGCTGAATCTTGAAAACAACCAGATGACCTCGCTTTATTATTCCCTGACATGCGACGGCGGCGCCTATGACCTTGACTCGACCGACGGTGCAAGCGCCAGTTGGTCGCTGGTTGAAGAACTGATTTCTCAGCCGGCCTCGGGGGCCATCGGGATGATAGCCAACGCCCGCTGGGGATGGGTCTATTCCAGCTATTTATTGCAGGAGAAATTCACGGAATATCTTTATGGCCCTGCCGAGGGAAGTCCTGCTTTGGCCATGTATAATTCCTGGCTGGATTATCCTTCATTCCGCGATTTGATATTCGGGCAAAATTATTTCGGCGATCCGACTCTCAGGATTTACCGAGGCATCCCTGCCAGGACCGAGATATCATTGGAAGCTGTCGGGGATAATACCGCTCTATATGTAACCGCCGGCGGCGGGCCATTGACCGGTGCTGAAATAGTCGTCTCGGCAGACGATGAAATACTTGAATATGGCACGTCTGATGAAAACGGCGAGTATGCCATCGACATGACAATGGACAATAACGTTGTCTATACCATCACAGCCACACACTCCGGATGCACCCTGGCCCGCGAGAGTTACACGCCGTCGATATCGCTTGATATCGATGATACCGAAAATATATTGCCGGATTCTTATACCCTGGAGCAGAATTATCCCAATCCGTTTAATCCCACCACCGTGATTGGCTGGAATCTTCCGCAGAGATCAGATGTTGCGCTGCAAATTTATAACATCCTCGGCCAGCTTGTCGAAAAGTATGACTTCTCCGATCAATCTTCAGGTTATCATTCTATCACCTGGCACGGAACCGACAGGGACGGCAATCCGGTTGCATCGGGAATTTACTTCTACCGCCTGGTAGCTCCCGAATTCCAGGAAACCAAAAAGATGTATTTGATAAAATAATCCAATCTAAAAGAATTTGCTGAACGCCGCCCTGATAAGGGCGGTGATGTACAAGACGCCGCCCCAGAACCAGAGCAACGGAATCCCCGGCGGCGTCTTGGTGTACTTTTTGAAATATTTATACATGGCCCGGTGCGACTCGATAATCATCCGGGCTTTATTCTTCCGCGTCGAACCGCCGACAAAATGCTCGATTACCGCCTCGGGATAGTACAAATTGACAAAACCGGCTTCCTTCACACGGCGGCAGAAATCAACATCATTGAAGAAAATGCCAAAACTCTCATCGAATCGGCCCACTTTATCGATCACTGAACGACGAATCATCAGGGCGGCACCCATCGGCTGATCGACTTCCATCTCGGTCAAGTGATCGAACCAGCCCATTTTCCAGGACGCGAATGCTTTTGACCTGCAAAACAAATATGATAAACCTGTGAATTCAAAAAACAGATCGCGATAACGCGGAAAGGCTCTGATCGAACGCTGCAATCTGCCGTCAAAACCGATGAATTTTGGCCCAATCGTGCCGACTGCGGGATCCTCCGCCATTCGCTGCATCAGCCGCGGAACGGCATCCGCGACGATTCTGGTATCCTGATTGAGAAGAAAAATGTATTCACCCCTGGCTTCATTAAAACCCTGATTGACAGCCTTTGCGAAACCAAGATTGGCACTGTTCTTTATTATTCTCGCGGCGGAGAAATTTCTCTCAATGATTTCAATCGTGCCGTCCGAAGAGGCATTGTCTATGACAATAACTTCCGAAGAAACACCCTTGAGCGATTCCAGCGTAGTCCGAAGACAATCATTGATGAATTCGCGCCCGTTATAACTAATCAGGACAACCGATATTTTAATATCACCACTCATTTCACCACTCTATTCAGCAATTCGGCATATTTCTTTGCCATATATTCGGTCGAATATTTTTCGCATTTGCTCTTATCGAAAGCGGTTTGATTACTTCCTGAACCGGGAGATTCAGTCATTTGCTTTATGTAAGCGGCTATCCTGTCCGCATTCGAATCGGTGATTGTAATTCCATTATCATATTCGCGCAGGAATTTTTCAGCATCCGATCCGGCCGGGACGACTCCGATAATCGGCCGGGATGACATAAGATAATCGAAAATCCTTCCCGGCAGAATATGATATGGGCCGAACTCGGCCACGGAGAAATACAAAACATCGCTCGGCAGGAGTGCCTCGATTGCCTTTGCCTTCGGCAGATAGCCCGCTAAATTGACAACATTTTCTAATTTGTACTTATTTATCAGAACGGCCATCAGTTGCCTGTCATATTCGCCGACGTGAATAATCTTTATTTTATCTCGCACTTGCTTTTCTGCGTCAAAAAGTGTCGCGACCGCCTTGAACAGCGGTTCTATTGGGCAGAGATGATTGACTGTGCCCAGAATACCGATGGTCAATCGATCTTGTCGCTCCGGCCTTCTGCCCTGCCAGAGATGCCGTGTTTCCTGGTCGCTTCCGTTGGTTATCACCTCGCCTCGTTCCAGGTAATGCGTTATACTCTCATTTACGCCTACTACCGCATCGGCGCATTCGACTATTCTCGATTTTAATCTGAGTGCATATTTCTTTTGAAGTGATGTTCCATAAATCATCTCAATCGGCCGCGAAAACCAGAAATCCCTGAAATCCGCTATCCATGGCAGATTGAAGGCTTTCTTGAGCTTCAA
>JBFMFJ010000457.1:0-2850 GCA_040752235.1 Candidatus Zixiibacteriota bacterium
CGTCAACCTGAACCGGTTGATACATGTTTTCAATATAGTGATCGGTGTGGCCGGAACGATGCCACAGATTAAGATTGGCTATATGCGGCGTGAAAACCAGCTCATAGCCGTTTCTCTGGTGCTCAACCCGCCAGAAATTCTCAATTTCATTCCTGATTATGGCCCCTTTGGGCATCCACATCACCAGCCCGGCACCGACCTCATTGGTTATATGGAACAGCTCAAGCTGCTTGCCGAGCATCCGGTGGTCGCGCTTTTTGGCCTCTTCCTGACGATAAATAAAATCATCCAGCATACTCTTCTTGGGGAAGGACACCCCGTAGATACGCTGAAGCATCGTCTTCTTCTCATCTCCGCGCCAGTAGGCACCTGAGGACGAAAGCAGCTTAAAGGCCTTGACCATCCCGGTGCTGGGAATATGCGGTCCGCGGCAGAGATCCTCGAATGATGAATTCTTATAAACCGTCACCCTGTCATCGAGAATATCTTCTTCGAGCATTTCGACTTTATAAGTCTCATGTTCTTTTCTGTATTTATCCAGCATCGCTTTACGATCGACTTCAGCCCGCTCGAAACCGGCATTTTCCTTGATAATTTCCTGAACCCTGTTCTCTATCTTTTCAAGGTCTTCCGGTGAAAAGGGTTTTTCGACCTCAAAGTCATAATAAAAGCCTTCTTCAATCGGCGGCCCGATAGCCAGCTTCACTTTCGGGAATAACTCCGTCACCGCCTGGGCCATAATGTGGGCCGAGGAATGCCAGAAAACGAATTTCCCTTCCGGTGACTCGAAAGTAAGAACTTCGATTGGCGAATCGTCTTCAATCTTCCAGGAAAGATCGCGCAAATGACCGTTGACCTTGACCGCCAGAGCCTCCTTGGCCAAACGCGGCGAAATCGCCCTGGCGATCTCAAGGCCGGTTATTCCTTTGGCAAAAGCCTTTTCCGATCCATCTGGAAATTTTATTTTTACATCACTCATATTCTTCATCTAATAACTATAAGCGGGCATAAATCAGATTATTCCGATCTATGTCCCGCCAGATTATGGTGGGCGATACTGGAATCGAACCAGTGACCTCTTGCATGTCAAGCAAGCACTCTAACCAACTGAGCTAATCGCCCTCTCCTTATCGTCTTAATCAAACATTCTGCAAATCTTGCAAGCCTTAACTATATATATATTTATCGATGATGTCAAGCAAAATATTAGTTCCGGCCCCACTCTTTGCGTCTTATATACGCGGCCCCGGCAAACATAATTAATAAAGAGTTGCCCGAAACGCCGATAAAATACTTAGATAAACCGCTTCTGCGTATTATATTGAAATGGGAAAATATGTCTTACTGATTACTGACATTTGAAACTGGTTAAAACCACAAAAATGAAGACTCCAATAAAAATAGTATGTCTTATACTGGTCGCTTTTTCGGGCCATTTCCTATGTCAACCGGTCTATGGCCAGGGCTCAATTTTTGGCACAGTCACCAACTCCGATATGACCATCCCGGATGCCGGACAACTCCATTTTTTCGGTTATCTTAACGGCACCGACGACGAAATCCGCCTGGAAAGCTGTGTCGGAGCAGGTTATGACGGCGGTTTCTGGTTTGATGATTTCCAGAATTATATGGCTGCGGCCGCCGCCGGTAACCCCTACAACTACCACTTTTTCAACATCGCCAATCTGGAGGGCTTCGTACTCTCGGACATTATTCCCAGCAATTCCTACCAGCAGGAAAATATCCAGCTCGAAAGCCTGACGTGGCCATTGGCGCCGACTGGATTTGCCGGTCAGGCCCAGGCGGATTCGACCGTCTATATTCATTGGACGCCGCAGGAGAATACCACTTATCGGATCTATCGCCGGGTGCAACCGTCAGAAGGCTCTTTTTTCCGAATCGATAATCCGGCCGGCGCCCTGTCCGATCCGGGCATTGCAGACAGCTTCTATATCGATAACCAGGTGGATAACGTGTCAAGCTATGACTATGTCCTGATTCCTGTCAAAGACGGTATACCGGGAACGCACTCCGCCATAATAACGGTCAACTCCAGGCCGATATTATTCGTTTGCGGTGATGCTGACGGCAACGGCTTAGTCAATATCCTGGACGGCTTTTTTATCATTCAGTATCTGTATAAAAACGGCCCCGAACCTGTCCCCCTGGAAGCCGCCGATATGGATGGTCGCCCCGGTATTAATTTGCTGGATTACACTTATGTAATATCTTTCCTTTACAGGTCCGGGCCTCCCCCCAACTGCCCCGAATAGTAGTAGATTTAGCGACACGTATTGATGTTAATTATTGCCCTTTAAATTTAATCCGATTACCTTGTTCACGGAACACCATTAATTGTATTTCGGACATGCGAAACAAAAAAACCCTCACATTATATATTTCACTTTTTAGTACTTTAATTTTGGCCGGGATATCCGCCGGTCTGAAATGGGATGTACTATGGGGAATTAATCATCTCGCCTTTCTGCCCCATTTTTTTTGGTATTTGTATGCCGCAGTGATTCTGGCATTAATAATTACCTACGTCATTAGGAAATCCGAATTACCTCTTCAAAAAGCCGCCGTATCCATGGATTCGATATTATGGGACTCGAATAGAGGGCCTCGTATGGCACTGGCTATCGCCGCCGCAATAATCTTTTATTTTTTCAGGGTCCGGGTTCACCTGCTTGGCGACGGCTATACCTGGCTGGCTAACCTGGGACAGGGCTCAGGCTATATTCACAAATGGGCGGAACCGGTTTCGATTTACCTGGTCAGGCTGGTTCAACAATTATTCGGCGCCTACACCGAACAGTCGGCTCTCGCGGCATTCGGGATTCTATCGAT
>JBFMFJ010000458.1:0-2836 GCA_040752235.1 Candidatus Zixiibacteriota bacterium
CCACTTCCAGTTTGAAGAACGGTATCCCGGTGTAGATGCACTTCACTATCGATTTCAATCGATGACCCGTTGCTGTCCTGGTAGATCAATACATTTTGGTCGATGAAAACATTACGGCCGATTTTTAAATCACGGTGGTGCAACGTTGCCCATATGGAAATATAGCTTTTGGACCTGTAACGGGAAAGAGGAATTCGGCCATAAAAAGGTGGTTGACCCCAAGCGGCAAACCCGGCTGAAATGCGGCCCAAGGTGTGCCTTCCCGCCATCCGCATCCAGAAACGCATCCACTTGTCGATTGCTTTTTTGATGGTTTTCATTGGCGAGTGCCTTTTTATTGAGGAACGATGATTGTCAGATAATTGAGCCGGCCCGTCCCTCCACCGTAATGATTGCCATCCAGAATCACCACTTCGTTGGCAACCGGTCGCATATACAGGTTAAAGGTTCCTGCGGATGTCATAATGCGCTCTTCTATACGGTCGTAGGCATCGCGCAGCCAGTTGGGGATTTGGGTTGCCGCTGCACCATCGTAGCCGATATACACTGCCGCGCGTCCATCAACATAAAAAGATATGAGACCGGGCTTGGTGCTTCCGGCATCTCGATTTGCGGGCATGATCCAGATACCATTTTTCAGCTCTTGCGGTGAAGCCTGCAAGGTATGGTTTTCATCGATATAGACGTAATTACCGCTCGATATAATATTTTGCTGATAAAAGGCCGGGGTTGACAACTGTTGCAGTACGAAAGGAGGATCTTGAGAATCTGTCAATGCATTGTGCCATAGATGGGCCATGCACCGATATCCGAGACTATTTGGATGGAAAGAATCTTTGAATAATCCCTTGTGGTTGCTGAAATATGCATAAAAGTCTGGTCCGGGCTGGGCTCCCGAGAGGTTGGTCAGTATTTGATTGTATTGTTCGATTCTACTGTTGCGTGAGCTATCCGGCAAGCCTGTTACTGGGTTGAACTGCGGAGGAATTTTAGCTACCCGCACCCTTTTGTTTTTCCTGAGAAGTCCTTCGATCAGGGCCCGAATATTATTGGAATAGATGTCGACCTCCACTGATTGAGCGGCATCATTTGTTCCCAGGAGAAGCAGAAGGTCTTCCGCCATGGGGTGCCTTTCTAAAATGGAATCGATATCGTTCAGGGCCGCGCTTGAGGTTTCGCCAGGCAAACCTTCATTAAAGACAATGTGCGGCAAGTTGCGGCTTTCGGTCAGAAGATCCGACAGCCGTGCCGCAATCCCCTGGAAACCGACAATCCGTCCGTCTTTTGATAGACTATCCAGCGCGTAAGTATCTCCTTCTCCGTTAACGATACTATCTCCCACTGCAATATAGTAACAACCGCCGACACCAACCACATCTCTGCGATCCGTACAGATAATCATTCCGTTTTTGTCCTTGGAAACCACTTCAACGCAATGGTTACCAACAGAAACGTCATTGAACTGGGTATTGAAAGGAGGTTGCTTGATTATTCCAGCAGGTTTGTGGTCCAGAAAAAACTCCATGAAGGAATCGGATGGCAAACCCGCAGCGTGGACCTTCACTAGAAGACTCTGGCCGACGCATTCAGTCAAAGAATAAGAGAGGGGTTGGGATATCATCATTCTAGGCGCCATGCGGGCATCGGTTACCAAGACATTTTCGAATCGTGTTTTGGCCTGGCAATACAATCCAATCATACCCCTGTTTAAATCCGTATCATCGACGCTGAACAGGGGTTGATTATCAATCAAGATTTGAATATGGGTCCCGTTGGCCTCAGCTATAATCTCCATTGGTATATCATTGAAATAGCCAATCGAATTGACAGCAAGAGTGGAAAAGCGCCCGGCAACCTTTTTTTCAAGCCTTGTAAAACCGTATCTTGAGTTCATGGAAAGCCGGTAATAATTGTTAGGGTCTGTGTATCTCAACAAAATGCCGACATCATTTCCGTCGGTTCCTCTGTCGGGACCATTTGGCAAAGGTGTGAGCTCTACCTGCAGGCGAAAATCGGCAAGGCCCGTCATTGACTTCAAGAGAAGACAGGTACCCTGGTGGTAGGATTGAAAAAGGGCAGGGCCGTCGATTCTGGACGCAACATAGTTCAATTGGTGCAATGCACCATTGTTAACCGTCCAGAGGGAACGGTTGGCGGTTCCAGCGGAATCGTCGGCCACGGCCCACTGGGTTAAATTCAGGCCTTCAGTGAAATCATCCCTGAATAAAACCCTACTGACATATACATCAACCTCATCACTGTCCTGTAGGCCCTCATGGTCTGTAACGGTCAGGCGAAAAGAGCATTTTTCCCTGGCATCTGGAGATATGAAGTATGGCCTGGCGGTGTGCGCATCGAAGATCTCTACAGCCGGACCATTCGTCTGAGACCATTGATAGCTAGCGATCTTGCCTTCCGGATCATGGCTTTGCGTGCCATCAAGATTTACTCTTGTTTTCGAATAGACTTCCTGATGCATTCCTGCTATTGCCCGAGGAGACAGATTGACTGGTTCGGGGGAGTCGGAACCACTATCTGTCTTGCAGCTTAAGATTGTCATAAGCACCATGACTACGATTAATGATTTGATTAATACGATATTTTGGGGTCTATGCGTTTGTGGAGAGTTTTTATCGTGCACCATTTGGCAACCTTCAGTAATGGATCCTTTTGCATGCATAACCAGGGAATATGAGTGATAGCCACCTCAATATTTTTGGGGCCAAATATACATTTGGCGCGAATCTTCAAATTATGCCATAGTATGTCTCCGATTTGTAATAGCCCTCCGCCCCGATTTTGAACCAAAATTTTTTTGGCTGCATTTAAGGCTGAG
>JBFMFJ010000459.1:0-2833 GCA_040752235.1 Candidatus Zixiibacteriota bacterium
CATATCAAGATTGACAAGCATGTGCGGCGCGAAGAACGAGGCCGAAATACCCAGGGAAAAATTCCAGAAACAAAATATCTTGATCAGGTACGTAAAATTTTTGTCCTTCAGCGGAATCAAAAAGTATGACCAGCTCACGCTGGTTTTAATCATCTCGGGTGGTTTATCGGGCAGCCGCCTTAGCAGGATTACCGCCGCCAGTGCGAACAAACAGCCGGCTGCGATTATGACGGCAAAACCGCCGTTTTCATGTCCACCGGCGCGATACTCATCAAGGATTATACCGCCAAGAATCGTCGCCGCCATAGTGGAAACGCCGACTGCGGCGCTTCGATTGCCAAGATAGCGCCCGCGTATTTTCTCCGGCACCAGATCGGATATCCATGACAACCATCCGGCTGTGGCCAGCATCGTGGCGATATTGGAAATAACGACAATGAACATCATCGCCTCGAGCCGCCAGTCGCCCGCAAAATATATAACCGGGATCATCAGCCACCAGATTTGCCGGGCCGCGGCGGAACTCCAGACCGCCATTCTTTTTCTGCGGCCGGTTCTGTCCGAGAGATAGGCCGAGACAATTTGCGCCGACTGGGCCAGGAAGGGAATCGCCGCCAGCAGCCCGATATGAAAATCATTGGCTCCGAATAAAAGAGCCAGACCGGTCAGAAAGGCGCCGCCCGTGATTGTGATAAATACGGTGGCGAAAGCCCCTTCCACCGAAAGGAAAATAAGCTGCTTTCTGACGACCCTGGTGCCGTCATGATTCAGAATAGTCGTGTCCGTTTCCAATCCGTGTAACCATACAATATTTTCAATTTGCCACTGCGACCGTACCAATACGGAATATAACCATTATGGCATGAGAAAATGATATCAAAGACTTGTGAAGTCAAGAAAAGTATTTTGTATTCTTCCCGGAACGGCCCGGTTACTGCTTGATTATCCTGTCGATTATGGCCTTATCATCGGGCAGCAATTCGGCCTTGACCAGTCGGGGGACCAACTCCCGCCAGGACTCATCTATCTGGAAAACCTGTTTGAAAATGGGCAGCGAACTGTCAACCTCACCCGCCGAAACCAGGGTGGCGGCATACCAGAATAACACCTCGGGGTTGCCGGACGCCATTTCCGAGGCTTTCATGTATTCCTCTTTGGCTTTGGCGAAATTCCCGTCGGTGATATACAAATCGCCCTTGTCCATGTGCTCATAGGCGCGCGAGATATTCAAAAGCCGCCGCAGCTCCTTGAGCGGTTCAGGCGAATCATCGACACGGATATCAATCAGCCGGTCTTTCCAGGGCATCCCGGTATAAGTGCCCGAGGCAACCACCAAGGCCGCCGACTGCTTACCCCGGATATCGCCGCCCTCGTTTTGCGCCGCTTCAAGGGCCGCCATCATCTTATCGGCCAGGTCGCCTTCGGTGCTCTCGAAAGCTTTAGCCATGGCGGGCCAGACGGTCGCATGGCGCATCAGGTTGGCCTGCACCGAATAATTTTTGCCCGTTTGATGACCCGCTTCGGCAATACATTTTCCCCCCGTATGAGTCGCGACTATACCGTTCCTGTCGATCATCGCCACCTGCCTGACCGCATTATCGGGATCGGACACCAGCAGCCCTTCCAATGCCTGTTGGGCCGATTTACCGTTGCGCATCATCGCCAGCCCCAGCGGCCCGTATGAAAACTCGGTCAATGACTGGGTTGCCACCGCCCCGACTCCCGCCTCCAGCCAGATAACGTCGGCCACTTTAAACCAGTGTGATTGCACCGCCGCACCGAATTGCCCGGTCGCCGGGTCATAACAGACAATCGAGAAAGTATGAGCCGGCCGGATCGGCAGGATTGGCTGATCATCGGCGGATGCGCAGGTTGAAATTATTACAATAATCAGGAATATTTTAATCAGGTGTTGCATGGTTGCTCCTTTTGTGGATTCCTGCTTTCGCGGAAATGACAATATTTGTGCCATTTGACGAGATATATATTCATCGTTTGCTCGGGATATCTCCGGTACGCTGCATGTATTCCACGTACTCGGCGACGGTCATTCTCGGGCGGTAAAGCGCCTCCCAGGCGGATTCACTCTCAATCTTTTCGGCATATGTTTTATAGTAGCTGAAAAGTTTTGAAAGCTCCTTCAATTGCGGATTGAACAGCCCGCTTATTTTTAATACAAACAGCGGAATATGTATAATTTTCATTTCCGGTTTATAGGCCCGGATAAACTGTTCGGCGGCTTCATCGAAGGTCATCGGGATTGTTCCCTGAGCGTTGAACGTCCGGTTTATAAGATTTTTCCTGAAGGCCTCGGCCACCATGCGGCCATAATCATCACCCGAAATCCAATAAACGGGGTGAGGCGGGCGGCCCATGATAGCCAGCCTGTTTTTCTGGATAAAAAGCGGCAATGATTCATGAAACCAGCTCGGGCGGAAAATAATATAGGGGTGCCCCGAACCTTTTATGAGTTCTTCCGCCTCGCATTTCTGATCGACATCCAGCCACCAGCCATTGGTCGGTTTGACACCCAGGGCGCTCAGTTTGGATATAACGATGTCATCGCGATCGGAAAGAGCCTCGATGACATTCTTTGTACCGTCGAGTTCCGGCCGGAAAGCGGCCTTGTGGCGTTCGGTGGCCAGACTGAGATAAACAATATCCGCCCCGGTGGCGGCGTGGCGAATTGAATCAATATCCTTCAAATCCCCTTTGACAATTTCAACTTCCGACGGAAGCAAAGCGGCGGCTTTGGTGGTATCGCGGGCCATGACTCTGACGGCGAAGTCCTCTTTGAGAAGCCGCCTGACGACCGGCCGCCCGAGCATCCCAT
>JBFMFJ010000460.1:0-2826 GCA_040752235.1 Candidatus Zixiibacteriota bacterium
GTTCAATCCTCAGACGATTGTAGCCTATGATGTGCCAATGGCGGCACATGTGACCATCGATGTGGTCAATATACTGGGACAATCGGTTATTACACTGATCGACGAGACAAAGTCTCCGGGGCATTATGAGGTGATATGGAACGGGCTTGACAGGAGCGGATCCAGAGCCGCTTCCGGAATATATCTATACAACATGCGAGCCGGTGAATTTGTCGAAACCAGGAAAATGATGCTGATGAAGTAATCTGTCGTGATTTGCGATAAGGCCGCCCTGTCTCGGACGGCCTTTTCATTTTTTAAAAAGGGAAATTTTTATCCGTTATATTTATAATTGTGACAAAAATTGACTTTTATTTCTTGACAGCATTTGGGCCGATCAATATATTTAGTCATTAGAATGACCGTCACGACAACCTAGATAAGACATCTATTCTGGTATTCAATTCAAATTCTATTTGAGGTGATCGGTATATGCGTACACCGGGGCGTAGCTCAAACTATATCCGGCCTCCCCCTTGCAGAAGTCTGATAAAATCTAAATTTTCGTCTTTTAAAAATTCACACCAGTAACATTGATTGACATTCATGGAGGAAGAAATGACTGCATTAAAGTTAAAAGGTCCCATCTTTTTATTTACTGCCCTGACATTATTACTTATTGGCAACATGGTTTCAGCCGGTACCATGGCAATCGGCAATGACCGTCTTAATTTCATCCTTGGGGATGAGAGTGGTCTATTTGAAATGATGACCGGCCCGGTTCAGGAGGTGGCTGTTCCATTCAGTTTCTATTTTGACGATGAACCGGGATACACTGATCCGCTGCCTACTGGAGAAGTGACTAAAATAACGATAAGGTTCAATTTCGATCCGGCCTCTCTTTTTTATACCGGGACAATAGTCGAAACATCCTGGCAGATTAATAACCTTACGGCTCATGACCCGGCCAATGGGATCATCGCCGTCGAACTTTTTGGGGCATCAGGGATTCCAATTCCCATTGAACCGATTTCCTATGTCGCTTTCAAATTCGAGGCATATTGCCAGCCGGAGCTTACAGTAAATAATCTCACTTTCGAGCAAAATGGCGACTATAACTATGTTGAAACATATAATAACGGCACCACTCCCTGGTCGCCGGGAACATACGATGATGGCACGGTCACTATAGCAGATTACCAGGCGAATTTCGGGGTTGAGACAAAAGTTGCACTTCTGGGCGACGACATGGTAAGAGTTGAGATCCTCGGGACGCATAATTTCAACCTTACCGGCTTCAATCACTATTTCACTTTCGACAGTGACAACCTTATTTTTGCCGGATATGAAATGAATGAGGATATTTTCCCGCCCGCGTATGGTTGCACACCCGGGTGGTGCACGCCCTCGTCCAACGGCAATACCATCCATTTTCAGTTTTTATTCGATTCCCCCTGGACATATTTCACACCGCCCAATGAAACTGAAGTCTGGTACTATGCCTTCTATTTCAATCTTATCCCCGGACAGGCTGACAATTCATTCAATTATGTGGATTTCGATGACGTCAACTCAACGGTCTACCCGTTTTATTTCTGCGAAGATTTGTGGAATGTCGCGACTTACACGAACGGCGGCATCCAGATACCGCATTACACCATTGACCTGAAATCTCAGCCGCACACCGGCTATATTGTTAAGGATGAGACAGCGACTTTCGACATCCTGATGAAAAACAACTTCCCGGCCGGCGATTATTCCGACCAGAACAGCAACGGCGCTATTTCAATCGTTTATGACTGGCCGGATATCTTCAATTATCCCGTCGTAGCCGGCGATGATCAGATTGATCCGCTGACTTTCGAGGGCGGCTCGCACACCAATGGCGACAGAACATATTTTACATATCAGGTGTATGACGCCAACAGGACCGTGAACTACATGCCGCCTACCGAGGAATATGTGCATCTCCTGACACTTAACTTCAATATGGATGCCACATATATTCCGGAGTACGAGCAGCGGACGGTCGCTATCGATTTCAAGGACAACTTCATTTATCTCCCCTATTATGATTGGCACACACAGGCCGAGGATACTACCGGCTATGGCATAGCCGAAGCGGAGTTGGATGAGGTTGACTATGAAACAGTGCCGGCCGAAATTAAAATGGGCCGTTTCTATTCGCCGTTCTCCTATGATAACGACAACACTATTGACCAGCCTCTTTACATCGCCGCCAACTTTGACATCGGCCAGTTCTCGGTAACTGTCAATCTGCTTCAGGATGACGATTGCAAGATTACCGGCGTTGTTGCCGAGCTGCCCGGCGTTTCCTACACATACGGGCTCAAGACGGCGACAATATATTATAACGGTACCGGCACATTCCTGGAGGCTACCGGCGATAACAATGTCAAGATAGCCACCGTCAAGTATCGTACTTATTGCGATGGCGTCAACAAAGTCGCCGAACAAACACCGCCCGGCGAACCCACCTATTATTATGAATACGGACACGTCAGCTTCACCAATGCCTCCATTTATGATGATGCCTCTCCGGCCCATTCACATTATGTCGATGTCGATCCTGCCAATGTCCGCGGCAAGTGTTTCTTTGTCAATGTCTTTGCCGACAGCGATCCGGACAATCCGTATGACTACAAGTCAACCTGGGATAATACTCCTGCAAAGTTCAACCTCTATCCGAACTCGCCCAATCCTTTCAATCCTCAGACGGCCATTTGCTATGACATCCCCGAAGCCACTCATGTTACTCTCGATATTATCAACATCCTTGGCCAGAAAGTCGCTACGCTTGTTGATGAGATCCAGGCCCCTGGCCAC
>JBFMFJ010000461.1:0-2825 GCA_040752235.1 Candidatus Zixiibacteriota bacterium
GTGTTTTTTCGAATGATAATTGCGACAATTTCTGTTCATCAATAGGCAGCTCTATCCCCGTCGAAACCGTCTTTCGAGCAGTCTTTTTCGATGCAGCCTTGCCTGCCGCCTTTTTGCCGCTCTTTTTTTTCTGCTGGGAAGTCATAAAATTTTATTTCTATTAGCCAAAAAATCACCCACGGCGTAATGTGAACCGCAGATAATAATTATATCGTCACGACCGGCCGAATCCAAAAGTTTTCTTGTCGATTCCACCACTGATTCCGAAATGTTCACTGACCCGGTTTTCGGGAAATATGACGCCACTTCCTCCGGATCGGCGGTGCGATGAGTATTCAGCCGCACCACCTCGGCTCTGGCCGTGATCGGCCGAATATGTTTTATTGATTGTCCGAGATCCTTGTTCTTGACAAAACCGATTACTACATCGGCTTTACGACCCGGATAAAGGGCCTTGAAACAACCGGCCATTGCCTTGACACCGGCCGGGTTATGCCCGACATCGAGAATAATTGTAGGTTTACCGGGGACTTTGATGGTCTGGAAACGGCCCGGCCAATCCGCCTTTGCCAGCCCCTCGCGAATATGGCTGCGATTTATATGGAAACCTTTTCCCTTGAGAATTTCGGCTGCTTTTACGGCCAGCACAGAATTCTTAATCTGATGATTACCCGGCAATGAGGATTCCAACCGGTTTAATTTCAGGCTTTCTCCGATATAATCAAACTTGAAGGGGCGTCCGTTGGAAGCGAAATCGGAGCGGTTCAGGTATACCAGGGGCGCCTTGAGTTCCCCGGCTACTCGAGCTATTTCATGGCGCGGCTCCGGCTTCATCAAGCCGACCAAAACCGGAACTCCCGGCTTGACAATGCCCGCCTTTTCATAAGCGATTTTGGCCAGAGTATCGCCAAGGATGTGGACGTGATCGAACGAAATATCGGTGATAATCGACAATTCCGGTGTCAGCGTATTGGTCGCGTCAAGGCGTCCGCCAAGACCGACCTCGATCACGGCAACCTCGACTTTTTTATCGGCAAAATAGGCAAAGGCCATGGCAGTACAGGTTTCGAAAAAGGTGATGCGATTACGGACTATTAAATTCTTGTACTTTGCAATGAAATCGGTGATATAGTCTTTATCTATTTGCTTTTCATTTACCCTGATTCTTTCCCTGAAATCCACCAGATGCGGCGAGGTAAAAATACCTGTCTTATATCCGGCCCGATGCAGTATTGATTCGATATAGGCCGCCGAGGAACCTTTGCCGTTGGTGCCGGCTATATGCACCGACCGAAATCTGTCCTGCGGATTGCCCATTTTACGCAGGAATTTCGAGATGTTGTCCAGCCCGAGCTTTATTCCGAAAAGCTCCCGGCGTAAAATAAAATCAATAGCCGAAGAATAGCCACCCTTAAGATTTGACATATGTTTATCTCTGGAAATATCTCAGCAGGAGGATTAAGGTCTCTCGAAGCTGCGTTCGGTTGACGATTTTGTCCAGAAATCCTTTTTCCTTGAAAAATTCCGAGGATTGGAAACCTTTGGGCAGATCCTGACCGATTGTCTGCTGGATAACACGCGGCCCGGCGAATCCGAGCAGCGCCTTCGGTTCGGCGATAATGACATCTCCCAGCGAAGCATAGCTGGCCATGACACCGGCAGTGGTCGGATTTGTCAGGACGGATACAAAAGGAATCTTTTTCTCGGCCAGAACAGCCAGCAGCGCCGAGGTTTTGGCCATCTGCATCAGCGACAGGATACCCTCCTGCATACGCGCTCCACCCGAGCAGGAAACGATGATAAGCGGTATCTCCCGGTCAATAGCTCGTTCTATGGCGCGGGCTATTTTTTCACCGACGACCGACCCCATCGAACCGCCGACAAAATTGAAATCCATGATGGCAAAGGAAACCTCGATTGAATCTATTTTGCCGATACCGGCACGAACTGCATCTTTCAGTCCCGACTTGGATTGAGCGGCACGAACGCGATCGGGGTATTTTTTTGAATCCTTGAATTTCAGAGGATCTTTGGATTCCAGATCAATATCATACTCTTCCAGCACGCCGTCATCCAGAAGCATTTTAATATATTTCTGACTGGGAATTCTGAAATGATATTCGCAGTTGGGGCAGACCCAGAGACCTTCTTCGAGCTGCCGTGTATATATAATTTCCCCGCACTCCGGACACTTGGACCAGAGTCCGTCGGGAATCTCTTTTCTTTCTACTCCGGTCAGGCCGGGTTTGGCTTTTTTAAACCAGTCCATTCCTTCAGTCTTCTTCCCTGAGATTTTTTACCATTACAATTGCGTTTTCAGCCGGACTGTGATAATAGTTCGGTCTGACATACAAGTCATAGAAACCGAATTTTTTGTACAATTCAATTGCCGGCTTGTTACTGGGCCGGACATCAAGGAAAATATTCTCGCATTCGGCTTCCCTCGCGATTCCCAAGATACAATTTAATAATATTTTAGCAATATTTTTTCCCCGGTAAGGGGGGGCAACGGCAATATTGGTCAGGTGGGCCTCCCCGAAAGCTACTATATATGCAGCGTAACCTGTTATAACACCATTACTTTCGGCAATCAGGATACCGCGGTTGGGCCGGTCCAGTTCCTCGGTAAAAGCCGCCTTTGGCCACGGATCGGTAAAGACCTCCATTTCCATCATGACGATTTTGGAGACATCGGCCGCCGTCATCGGCCTGATCTTAAATTTTTTCAAATCAGTTTTGATAGTCTTATCCATTTTTTATTCCCGGCTTAAAATCCTGGATATAAAGAGGCTCCATTTGAGCAACATTGCTGCTGTCCGCATCTT
>JBFMFJ010000462.1:0-2814 GCA_040752235.1 Candidatus Zixiibacteriota bacterium
ATTAGGGAGGTATGAAATGCTGGAAAACATCAGTAACCTGGATGATATTCTGGGATTGGCAATAGGATTCACGACCATCATGCTGATTTTAAGCCTGGTCGTGACGGCGCTGTTGCAGGTGCTTCAAAATATTCTGAGGCTCCGTTTCAATAATCTGGCTTATGGAATAAAGGCGGTTTTACAGTCGACCCTGGAAAATAATAAGATAACGCTTAAGCAGATTAAAAAAGAAATTCTCGTACCACCATTAAAAGAATCCTGCGAGAGCATTTTGGTTCAACCAAAAAAGACATGGATTGAACCCGATGAGTTAATTGAAAAAATCTCAAGCGTGGGCGATCTTCTTTTATCGCAAGCCGACATTGATAAGATAAAAAAGAAATTCGTAGCCGGTTATGATTATATGAATAAGCGGTTTCAAACCATGCTGAGATACTGGGCTTTCGTGCTGGCTTTTCTGGTCGCTTTCTCATTTCAGGTTGACTCGCTCGACCTGATTAAACGTCTTTCAAGCGATCCCGAGCTGCAGGCCCGTCTCGAGGAAACAGCCCGAAGACTGGTCGGCGAAGAAGGAACGGATGCATTTAAAGTACTAACTTATGAGGATATCTCTGATTCGGCATTAATACTCATGCAGGCAAAATATCCCGACCTGGCCGGGCAACTGGAGCAGGCGTCGGGAATCGGGGAGGACAAGCAGGATATTATTGACGAACTTAATGGTATTATGGCTGAAGAAATGCCCGAAAAGCGCGCGGAGGTGATAGAGGAATACGAAAGTCTGCTGGACAACCTTCACAGGGAACAAATCGCCGAAGGAATTGATCGATATCAAAAATACACCGGCGAACTGGCCGTCTTCGATATCAGATTATTCAAATACGGTTTTAAATACAGCTTAATACATCTGCCCGGAATATTGATAACGGCAATTTTCCTGTCATTCGGAGCCCCCTTCTGGTTCGAACGATTGCGCGAGCTGATCAAGCTGAAAGATACTTTGAAACCGGAGGTAAAAAAGACCAAGAACAATCAACAGACAGAAGAACCAACGAGCTGAGAACAGACATTTATGATATTATGGCGGAAGTATATATGCTTCCGCCTTTCTTTTTGCACTAATCGCAGAATTACCGGAAATATTGATTATTTTCGCCGCAGCCAGGCAAGGTTGGCCTGATGTGGTTTTTGTTTGCCGGGAACCTGCACTGTCTTCAGCTCGATTATATGAAAGAGCGGTTTATACAGCGCCTTCAGTTCATCCTCCGATGAGAAGTACAGGATGGTTCCAAGGGGAGTCTTGAATATTTTCTATCCACCGCTGAAATCGATATCTTTATCACTAAAACAGAGTGAAAAATATATTCCATCGGATCTCAACAGGCCGTGGACATTTTCCAGGTAACGAGACCGATTTTCCGGTGCTATATGGTGCAGCACTTCCCAGTCAAAGGCAAAATCAAAACTTGAATGAAATTCACTTAAATCGCCGAGCAAATCGGTCGCGATAAATTTGCATTTGGCACCTTTTGATGCCGCCAGCCCGGTGGCCAGAGCAATAGCATTTTTACTTATATCCACGCCGGTCACATCGAAGCCCTGCTGTGCAAACCAGACCGAATAATTACCGGCTCCGCAGCCGAGGTCGATCATTCGGCATGGCTTTATTTTTCCCTGCTTGACGGCCTCGACCAGTAAATCCGGCGGATGCGGCATGTTCCAGGGAATTTTTTCCGGGGGGATATCCCGATAGATTCGTTCCATCTGCTCGTCAATATTCATGAAAGAATCCGACGCTATAAATTCTTTTGCATCCAGACCATATCGAACTTGCGGCCTTTTTTCAGGCCGACACCCTTAAAACGGCCGCATTCCACAAAGCCGTGTTTTTGATGAAACTGAAGGCTCTGATCGTTTAATGATGAAATAGAAGCCATCAAAATTTCAGCGCCAAGCTCCCGGGCTTTTTCAATAAACCTTTCCAGTATTTTTGTTCCCAGTCCCTGGCCGGTATGTTCCGGCAGAATAAAGTAACCGACCTCAAAAGTTTTGCGAAATGAATCCGCCGGGTGAAAAGGGCGCATCAGGGCAAAGCCAACCACCTGATTCGTTTCGGTTCTGACGGTCAGCGCCATATAGTCTTTTGAAATGGAAAACAAATGATCAAACACCTGATCGGGCAGCCTGGAAGTATTGTATGCGGCGAAACTGTTTTCTGCAAAATAATTGAATATTTTCATCACCGCCATGCGGTCGGATTCGGTCATTTCATGCAAATTATAGGGCACAATCCCGCTCCGCTGAAAATAAAAATTTGATCAAAAGATAATAATTATAATACTGATTGTCCATACATGATCTCGGACAATACACAATAATAAAAAAACCCCCGTATTAACAGGGGCTTTTTATTGTCCTAAAATATATTTCGACCCGGGGATTATTTTATTTCCAGCGTCATCGGGTCACGAAGCGGTATAATGGTGATTTCGCCGAAGCCGGAAAAATGTTCGGGGTGCTTGTCGGAGCCTTTTTCGGCTGCTTCAGGATCCCCAACCACCAGAAAAACAAGTCTATCGGGATGAAGATATTTTTGTGCCACGGCCAGGACATCGTCGGGTGTTACCGCCTCCATTTTTTTAGTATAATTCTGCCAGTAGTCATCGGGACGCCCGGTGTATTGATCATCGGCAAAAGTGTTGACAATATCCTTTTTGCTGCCGAAGGGATTGACCAGATTGCCGATAAAATTGGCCTTGGCGTTATCCACCGTTTCGGCGTCGAATTTCTCGGTACGAACGCGGTTGATTTCCT
>JBFMFJ010000463.1:0-2801 GCA_040752235.1 Candidatus Zixiibacteriota bacterium
GGCTCAGTTTTTGATACCGATGGCGATCTCGGTTGCCTATGGCTTGATGTTCGGAACGTTTATCCTGTTGATTATTCTTCCGGCCACATTTTTGATTTTCAATTCGGTCAGAATGAAATTCACCGCTCTGGTCAGTGGGAAAAGCTTTTCACCGGAAGAGGTGGAACCAGCTATCAAAGAAATAGAATTTTTGAAGCAGAAGGAAATGCTTGTTGAGAAAGCCTGATTGCTTGTGATTGCTTGTCAATGGAGCGGGCCGGAATCGGCCCGCTTTTATTTTTATGTAATTTAAAGGCTGTACATTAATTCCGCACGGACCCAGCTGTAATTATCGGCATAGTCGAAATAAAAGTCGCCCGGCTGAAACCATTCCCACAGGAAATGCCCGGTCATATGCTCGTCTATGCGATAATTTAATTTTCCGATTATCAGAGTCCCGCGATTCAGGCCGCTGCCGAAGGGCGGGGATGAGGAGAATTCACTCAAGGCATAAATTGCCCGAATATAAAAATAATCCAGATTGAAATTGAATTTCTCTCCGAATTTATATATTACGCGGCCATAAATCGATGCCAGGTTGGTCCAGTCGGCCACGCCACCTTCATTGATCTGAGTATAGATATATGATTCGCTCCATTTGGGCCAGCGCGCAAACAGAGGATCCCAGTTTTCATTATTCATGCTTCCCCGGTCATTGCCGCTCAGATATATCCCGCCCAGAACAGCAGTCTGATTAAAATTTTCATCGAGGTCAATGCTGTAATCGACATGGAAATAACCGCCGAATGCCCTGCGGTCATAATCTCTATCCGGCTCTCTCATTTTTCCGAACTGGAATGCAGCCTCGCCTGCCAGCAGCCAGCCGTCATTGAACCTGACTTCTCCTCGTGAACCGATAGTGTTGATATTTGATTCGCTAGTACCCTCGACGGTCCTTTTGATATTCTTGCGAATGAAGTAAGCATCATAAATGGATTTACTCATCTCACCGGGGAATTGACCGGTGAAATAGGCGACAATACCTTCTTCAGGCTGCTCTATCAGCTTCTGATGACGTTCATTGATAACGGGCAAGAAATCATCGGTCGTGTCCTGATATACATAAGCCAAAGTCAAAAGCCAGTTCTTATTTATATTCCAGTCATAGCGGGCGGCATTGAAATAAATGCACCGCGAACCATCAAGCGGACTCCCGTCCATTAAAGTAAAAAGCTCACCAAGCAATATGTTCTGCCTTCCCAGAGTAAGTGTCCCCGGCAGGTAGTGCTTATTATGCCATTTTATATATAGCTGATCGACGAAGATCTCATCGAGATTGAATTCCCTGTCAGTCGGTGCAAAATAATAGCGGAATTCATCGGTAAGTTTCAGGGCGAACTCCAGATCGGGATTGATAAAAAGCTGACCCATAACAGATGTCCGATGCCGCGTGAAGGTGTTGGTGCCGTCGGCTTCCTCTCTCAGGGTAATGGTATTATCCCAGGTAACCAGGCGCAGTCTTTCGGAAAAACCGAATTTAACTTTGGGGTATTCTTTTGTCGGGTTTGCGTCATTACCGGCCAGAGCGACTGATCCAATTAAGCATATTATAACAAATGTAATGGACAGGAATTTTGACATAGTGCGAATCTTCCTTCCGGATAGCGAATAATACAGCATTTGAAGGGAGAAATTAATCACTGAGGGCGACAAAAGCAACTGTTATATTCAGCGACTCCCGATTTAACTCACTATTTGGTGAGGAGTTGCAGGACTTAATTAGTCCGGCTTTGTCCCCATCACATTTTGCATGGCCAAGAAAGCGCTTGATAAAGTTAGACCTTTGGCTTATTTTCTAACTTTGTTTGTTGACAGCAGAGGTTAAAGATTGGAGTAAGATTTGGAAGAGTTAATATATCTTGATAATGCCGCAACATCCTGGCCAAAGCCGAAAACGGTTTATGATTTCATGGTCGATTTTTATCGGCAGTGCGGAGTCAATCCCGGGCGAAGCGGTTTCGATAAGGCTATCGAGGCAGGGAATATTCTGGAAGAAACCCGCCGGCGGCTGGTGGCCTTTTTCGGCGGCGATCATTCCGCATCACAGAGGCTATGTTTCAGCTATAATGCAACCGATTCTCTGAACCTGATTATTCTGGGTTTGCTGAAATCAGGGGATCATGTGGTGACCACGAACCTTGAGCATAACTCGGTCATTCGGCCGATTAATACTCTGGTTCGGGACTGCGGTGTCGAAGTCACCTATGTGCCGTTCAATAAACAGGGTTTTATGGACCCGGATGACTTCAAAAAGGCCTTCAAGAAGAATACAAAACTGGTCATGGTCAACCACGGCTCCAATGTTCTCGGGACCATCCAGCCGATTGCCGAGATAGGTAAAATCTGCAAGGAGCATGGGATTATTTTCGGCATCGACACCTCACAGACAGCCGGTGTCGTTCCCATTGATATGAAGAAAATGAATGTCGATGTGCTCGCTTTCACAGGTCATAAATCGCTGATGGGCAGCACCGGGATCGGCGGCATGTGTGTCCGCGAGAAAATCCAGATCCGCCAGACTCGTTCCGGCGGCACCGGCGTGCGTTCGGCCTATCCGTATCATCTCGAGGAATTCCCGTATCGTTTCGAGTTCGGGACGCCCAATGTGGTCGGGATTGCCTCGCTTAAAGCGGGACTGGACTGGATCGAGAGTATGGGCGGCCCGGCGAAGATTCATGCCCAGGAAATGAAACTGACCCAGAAACTGCTGGATGGATTCAAAAAAATCGACGGTATCCTGACCTACTGCTGTGACAGCCTGG
>JBFMFJ010000464.1:0-2795 GCA_040752235.1 Candidatus Zixiibacteriota bacterium
GGGACGATAATATGTGTAACGGGGAAGGGGCCTGGCGGTGCAAAAACAGTTGGGGAAGCTGGTGGGGCGATGACGGCTTTTTCTGGATAAAGTATGATAACTGTAATTTTGGTCAGCAGGCCTTTCTGATTGAAATCGACACTTCTTTTAATATTGCCACTCCCGGCCAGTTGCCATCGGCCGATATGTGTGAAGATTACAGCTTTCAGCTGGAAGCAATAAATGGCACACCGCCGTACAACTGGAGTATTATCGCCGGGAATTTTCCCGCCGGGCTGACTCTTGACAGCAACGGTCTCATGCACGGCCGGGCGGCTTCATCAGGTGATTTCGGTTTCACCATTTACGCCAAAGATTCATATATGCTTCCGAGAGTGTGGTTTAAAAATGTGACCATGAATATCTCCGATGCTTTGAATGGAGATGCCGATTGCAGCGGCTCGTACAATATTCTTGATGTGACCTTCGTGATAAATTATCTGTATAAGGGGGGAGAGGCGCCGCGTTCATCGCGTGGTTGCGATTGCAACTGCAGTTCCAGCTGTGATATTCTTGATGTGACTTTTATGGTAAATTATCTCTACAAGGGCGGACCGGCACCCTGCAGCAACTGACGGGATATTTGCAGGTCATCCACGCCCGATTTTCCAAAACAATTAACCGATCATATTCGGTAGAAGTATCCAGCAGACGGCCCAGTTTCCGCTGTCTTCCCTTGAGAGGCAGACAATGCCGGCGTTCTGAAAATTGACAATGGCATTGTCGGGATTGCCGCAGAGTAACAGGGAAGTCAATCTCTTGATATTGGGCAGATGACCGACCAGCATAAGATCATTATTGTAATCCGAAACCCGCTCAGCCCAGATTTCGGGGTCATCCATAGGGCTGAGGTATTCCATTGCCTTGATGCCGCCGGGCGGATTCAGGTGTTCCTTCAAAATTACGGCTGATTGCTCGGCCCTGGTCGCCCCGCTGTGAATAATCTGATTGGGTTTGACATCGAGGTGGCCTGCGGCGTAGAGAGCGATCCGTCTGACATTATTAATGCCTGCATCAGTCAGCGGGCGCGACGGATCCTCCTCTTTTGTTTTCGCCTCACCATGTTGCATTAGATATAGTCTCATGGACCTGAACCTCCTTCCCCTCCAATTAAGTATATAATTATTGAATCATATAATCAACCTTGAAATCCAGTAATATTGAAAAGCCCGGAATTTATTTGATTCCGGGCCTTATTGAAATATGATTAGTCTTCCATTCCGTCGGAGACGATATATGTATAAGAGCCTTTTTTATCAACCTGGATCTGAGGAACAAACCGGCGCTTTTCAAACCAGTCGTAACCGACTTTTAGGGTTTTCCAGAATTCCACGTGCTCTTTATATCGCCAATGCATTGACTTCAAGCTTTTGTCGCTCATTCTGAAGGGAAATATATGTACCGGTATCCTTTCCTGCCCGGCGTTTTTTGCCTCGACCGCAGCGATATACAGCTCTTTTATCTTGCTGTCGGTAATAGGTACACAGCCGATCGTGACGCAGGCGCCGTGTATGAATATGTCGCCCCCGAGTTTCCTCTTGAATCCGAGTATTCTATCAGAGGCGTTGGGATAATTTATTCCCAGCGACAGGTGATATTTGCTGTTTCCGTTGAAACGGTCGATATAGTAAAATCCTTCCGGAACCTGGCGGTCGCCCTGTTTTCGTTTAGGTCCCAGCACTCCCGATGAACTGCAGATTTCATAATCTTCAATTTTTTTATAGCAGGTGTCGCCTTTTGGTTTTGCCCACAATTCTAGAGTCTCTTCCGCCTTGAAAATCCTTATAAAGATATTCGAAGGCGGCCAGGGCACGCCGGCCTTTTCGAATTTCGACCTCACTTTTGATTCTTTGGCCGCAAAGGCCGAGCGCACCCGGGAATATTTCAATTGCTCCTGTTTAAAATCCGAACTTGAAGCTACACCAATTAAGATAAACTGCAATATGATTAACAGCGGCAATATACGAAAATATCTTAACATAGGATAAAAGCCCTTATCAGTATATTTCGTCATATTATAAAATAGACGTTTATATGAATTCAGATTGACAATTTAATCCGGTTTGTCAAAGAACAGTAATAAAAAAGCCCGGAATTTATTTAATTCCGGGCCTTATTGAAATCGGAGATTATGCCCCGATGACTTCCTCTTCAAGTCGATATCGGCGGTATATCCGGGCATAATGACTCTCGCGGCCGATTAGCTCGAAATGTGTTCCGGATTCAGCGACCACGCCGCTTTCCATGACATAAATCATGTCGGCCTGTTCCAGAGTGTCCGGCCGATGCGTCACTAGAACGGCCGTCATATCCGGCATTACCTCATGAAGCCTGTCCCACAGCGCCGCCTCGGTTCGCGAGTCAAGCGCCGAGGTGCAGTCATCGAGTATCAATATCCGCGGTTTCCCGACCAGCGCTCTGGCCAGCGCCAAACGCTGTTTCTGACCGCCGGATATTGACATCCCTCGTGTCCCGATCGGCGTCTCGATTCCCTGCGGAAAGGTCTCGATTTCTTCTTTTAATTGCGAGACCTCGATCGCCCATTCCAGCAATAAATCCGGAATGTTCTCCCGCCCGAAAAGGATGTTATTGCGAACCGTATCGCTGAACAACACCGGTTCCTGAGGCACATAGCCGATAACACTCCGCAAATCCTGGAGGCGGTACTCGCGGAGATCATGTCCATCAAGCAATATTCTGCCTTCGGTAGGGTCAACATAACGCGGTATCATGTTGGCCAGCCAGCTCTTTCCGGA